>JACRGG010000067.1 GCA_016217775.1 Microcaldota archaeon | reverse complement strand
GCGGACTTGGCTCGTGGTAGAAATGTTTGAAGAGATTAACTTGCAGCGATTTGTTGCCGAGCTTAGTAGGCTTACTGGCTATTCAAACAATTTGGTTGAGAAAGATGTTTGGCAGAAACTGGTTCTGGAGAAATTGTATTCAAGCAGGGAACTTCAAGACAAGCTAGTCTTTAAGGGCGGAACGTGCATCACGCGAACGCTTTTTGGCTACTATCGCTTCAGCGAAGACTTGGATTTTGTATGGACTACGCGGCAATCGCGCGCCTTCTATAAAACTTTTTCACGCCTGTACCTCGGGCCGCTATCTGAAACAGGCGTTACGGCAGGCAAGCACTACGGCACTTTTGGAGGAAGGCTGATGAAGTGGGATCTCATATGCAATTCAAGCAAACTCGTCCTTTCCGTGAATTTTTCGCAGGAACTGGCTTTTCCCATAGTGCACAGGGAGGTGTTCTCCATAAAAATCGGCCGCAATGAGGGCAAAAAACTCTCGGTTCTCTATCCGAGTATTTTTTCCGCCTATTACGCCAGGCTTGTACTGCCTTGTTATTCTCCTGAAGAAATCGCGTGCGAAAAGTTTGCGGCGATTCTCACGAGGAGGGACTTGGCAAAGCCGCGCGACTTAATAGATCTCCTTCACCTCAAGAAATCCGTTGATTTGCATACCATATCGGAAGACAGGAAAGCACTTGGCAAAATAACTCGCCTGATTAAAAGCGCTCCAGCTTACTCCCGCATTTTCGGGGAACGAAAGAGGAACCTCCCGGCTTATTTGAAGCAATTGGCTGAAGAAGCCTTGAACGAACGCGAAATTTACATCGCTCCACTTAACGAGGCAGAGCTGCGCAAGTTCGTCGAGAGCACGCTTACGCCTTTGCTTGAAAAAATAGTGAAAGAAGTTGCTTAGCCCAAACGCGTTATTCTGGAGAACTTTTTCAACGCGCCTTGAGTTTCGCATCGGGTTTCCAAAATATTCTTTCGGTAAATTAATCTTGGAAACTTTTCTGCTAGTTCTTCAACCAACTTTCTTCTTCCGGCAAACAACTTGCAGTTGACTCCAGCGCCAGCTTGAAAAACTTCCTCAATGTCGTTCGTGCCGTAAATGCGTTTTTACGTAAACATTTATTTACGGCACTAAACGCCTTCCGCAAGGCCGCGTCCAACGCAATAAATCGCGTCGAATAATCCGCGGGGCGCTTACTTGCGTTTTTTCAACAATTTTTTAGCGGTTTTCATCAGTTTCTTCCTAAGCGAGTAAGCAAAGCCCGCAAGCAGTATTATAGCATAAGCAAGATTAGCGGTTGCCTTAGCGCCCTCGACTGCGGGCTGGACTTGCGCCGAGTAAGCTTGGCTTTGCGCCAAATCGCCTTGCTTAAAACTCGAGCTTGCCTTCTCCACCAACTCATTAGCCTGCCCCAAGAATAATCCGTAAACTAATTGATTCTCCGCGCCAGCGCTTTCCCTAGACTGCTTAACCAACTCGTTAGTCGAATTGACTCTAATAACAACCCCTTCAAAATCAGTGGTTTCATTAATTATTTTCACCAAGCCCTCCTCGGCGTTACCCAATTCAAAAACAGATTTAATGCCCGCGAGGTTCTCCCCGCTTTGCCTAAAGTGAACCTCGCCAAATTCTTTCGATGCTAATTCAATTGAATTCTCCAAGTTTTCTTGCTTTAGCCTAAATTCATTAATCAACTCGATTGTCCGGCTTGCTTGTTCCAAGGCATTGCCTGCCTCTTCCATTGAATTATTGTAATCCCCGCGCCAGTAACTAGCGTTGCTTGAGGAAAAAACTTCCCTTGTTTTCGAGAAAAACTGTTTTCCAAACTTTGTTTCATCAGCGCTTATTCGCGAACTCGAGTTAATCAATTCCATAAGCGTGTTCAAGCGAGTTTTCTCCAATTCATCAACCAGCTTATTGACTAAAACAAGCTCGTCTTGCGCGCGCGAGTAGTTTCCACGCAAGAATATTTTCTTCGCCGCGTCCCTCAACGCCTTTTCGTTAGAGAAGTTGCTTGGAGTAGTCTCCTCCAAAAATTTTATCCTGCCAGTCGCGTTCTCCAACGCCTTCAGCGAATCAGAAAACGAGTCCGCGTTAATGTAGTATGGCCTCAAAATGTTTTCGTCCGAGCGGTTGCTTGCTTCGTAAAGCAAGTAATTCAATTGGTTGTTGAACAGCTTATTGTCCTCGAGAAGCTTAATTTTGTTCTCGCGCAATAGCCGCAATACTTTAGGAATCGAGTCAACCCCGTACTTTCGGGTTATTTGGTTTAAAATCGTAGTCGAGTAAACGTAGCCAAGCGTGTCTTCATCCAAACTAGTCGAGCCGCACTGCACGATTTTCTGGTAGTTGCATCGCGTGCAGTTCTTCTTCCAGCTTTCAATGAACGCCAAGTCGCTTTGGCTGCAGGAATTTGCAATCTGCTCGTAGCGCGAGAGCCTGGAGTAATCCAATCCTTGCTTCTCCAAAGTTTTTTGCGACAAAAACTCGGCGAGGCCTTCCTCGAACCAACTCGATGACGGGTTCTTATCCTCGTAATACTCCGAGTTGACCGCGTGGCTAGTCTCGTGGTAAATCGTTGCAAGCGCCTCGGACTCGCTTTTAAGCACGCTCGACTGCTTCAAGCTGATTTTCCCCTGCGAGTAGTACCCCGTCGCGAAATCAAACGCAGTGTTCTCGAACAACTCCAGCTCGTACTTATCCATTCCGTTTGATTCGTTGCGTAATTTCTTTAGCCAATCAAAGCCCGAATCGGCTTTGGCTAAAAGGCCAGTGAAGTAACCCGTGTTTTCCCCCGGGGAATTAATCGAGTAGTGCATTGAGGAAACCGGCTCGTCTGCATTAGTCGAGTAATTAGAGTCGGAGTAAACCACTTTCACTTCAACCGGCGTAGAGTCGGTGACGACAAAAGTAATTTTGCTTCCCGAAACAACGTACGCGGGCTTCGCGCTGATTAAAACGCTTGCTGGAGGCAAGTTGACTTCAAAAACGGTTTTCTTAACCAGGGAATTAATGAACAAAACGCGGGAGAAAGTAAACTCTTTTTCAAGCCGCGAGGGATTTCGCTTCTCAAAGTACGTCAAGTAAACCGGGTAGTCATCCCCGTAATTTACTTGCTGCATTGTAGTAAAAGACGCGAGAGAGTAATCCGCCTTGCCCTGCACCTGCGCTCCCAAGTTCTTGAGCACGGGGTCAACGGTTTTTTCCGTAACCAATAGATTCTCCGCATTCAATGGAATGGGAAGCGAGTAGCTCTGCGGTGGGTAAACCAATCCGGGCGATTCCATCACCCGATTGTATTTGAGAGCCTCGAAAGTAGTTCCATTAGAGTAGGCAAAAGACACGATTTGAGCAGAATCCTCTCGCGAGTCAACTGCGGCGTAAACTAACGTAGCTAGCGCTATTACGATAAGAAAAAATAATGACCGTGTTTTGCGCATATTTTCTGTTAATCAAAAACCGCTTTTATTCCATTGGTTGACTTGGTTCTCCGAGCAATTCAATCAAGTCTTTTGTCGAATAAACTCGTATTGAACTCTGTTTTTCTTTCATCGCAGAGTCATTAGACCAAATCGGCGAGTTGGTTTTCAAAGCTGTGGCAAAGTAAGCAACGTCAAACTCGTCCGGGCTGATTCTCTTTGCTTGCTTGTAGTATTCCTTCAAGTCGTTTTCGGAGAAAATACTTATTTTTTCTTTCAACAAATTAAATATTGCATTAAACTCGCTCTCGGTTTTTTGCGTCTTTAAAAGAATTTCCGGCTTATGTTCCTCAAATTCTTCAAAGATAAAATCTGGCGCGAACAAGGCTAATCCGCCATAAGAAAATAAGTATCGCGTCATCGCGTTCCTAATCACTGCGGAAAAAAGAATGTTGGCATCAACAACAAGCATCATTTCTCGCTCGCCTCCCTAAGCCGTTTGCCAAGCGCTTTTCCAACCTCTCTGCCCATCCTCAAGGCGTCTTCTTCAGTCAAAGTACTTTTCTCAGCAAACTTCTCGAGCAACTTGAAGTCAGCAAGTTTTTTCTCAAACGCGCTGCGCGCTACCGCGCTCCAATTAAATTCAGGCACTTCATCCATTCGCTTTTTCAAGTCCTCGGAAATACTTATCGTCACGTTAACCACATTCTCACCCCCAACACTTGTTTACGCAGTAAATACGTGCAAACATGTATTTATTCCTTTCGGAGGCTTAAGGGTAGTCTGATTTGTTGCATATAAAGAAAACTGGAGTGGCGTTCCGCCTCGTTCCGGCTGGAAGCAATCAAAAACAGCCGATTTTTTGCATATGCGGCGCAATAATGCCGTTCATTGAACGCGGCAAATTCTTTTAAGCTCTTCCAAAGAAGTTTGCTTAAAACCGTGTTTTTTCACGTGCGCGTCGCAGGAGCGAATGACTTCGTCAACAATTTCGTCCTTCACTTTCATACTCGTTTGCTAATCGCCCTACGGTTGCTTGCCGCTTGTTTTTCCATCGCTTAAATCGTGTTGTTCAACTGGTTGTCAAAGCTAAGTGTTTTTTCCCCGGTTTTTCTAGCCAAGTAAATCACAAAATAATCTGTGAAACTCATTTTTTTGCTAATTGCTTTCATTAAATTGATTACTGTGTTCCACTCTGTTTTTTCAAGAAAGTAAGTGTAGACGCACTTGTTTTCTTCAAGCTCGCTTAAAGCATTCATAGCAAAGCTTACTCCCCTGCGGTAAGTAAGTATGTTCATCGTTTCTTCCATTACGCTGCTTGGCGCGGTCAACGGCTCATTTTTTGGCAATGACGCGAGTTGTTCGGTGGCTTTTTCGTGAAGAGCGTCTTCTTCAAGGAACAGTGCAATCAAAAATGAAGAGTCTAATATCATTTTTTGGCACCGTAAAGTATTTTATCGATGTTTTGGCTGATTCTCACTTTCTTTCCGCCTTTAGGCAAGCTTTCTACAAACCGCAGCAAATCGCTCAAGTCCTTGGTTTTCTCAATGTTTTTCCCATCAAGCAGCTCAACAACCACGTCGCTAAAGCTAGTGTCGTCCCGCTTGGCTTGCTTAAGCAACTTGTATGCGTACTCGCTCAAACTAATTACCTTAACCATATGTGCATACTATGCGCATACACTTATTTAATTCTTTCTTTTCCGTGTTCTAACCAGTAATTATGTGCGTATTTAAACAAAATCCAAGTGCCGTTCCGCCTCGTTCCGGCTATTGGTAAAAAAAGCGAATCAAAAAATAGTTGATTTGCGCAATGTACGTGTCACGTACAATAATCATTTTGCACAAGCAAAAGCGTGAAAATTGCAAGACGTTATTTTTTCAAAAACTCGATTAGCGCGCGCACTCCAGCTCCCGTCGCGCCAACGTCATAAAATGCGGGGCGCTTGGTCCACGCGGTTCCAGCAATGTCCAGGTGAATCCACGGAGTGTCCCCGGCGAAAAAGTGAATGAATTCCGCTCCCGTGCTCGCCCCCGCCTCGCCGTCAACCTTACTGATGTTCTGCACGTCCCAGACGGTTCCCTTCACGCGCTCGGCGTACTCCGCATCCAACGGAAGCTCCCACATTTTCTCCCCCGATTTTGCGGCCGCTTGCAGAAAATCTTTCTTGAAAGGCTCATTGTTGGAAAACAATCCAGTATACTCGCTTCCAAGGGCCACCACGCACGCTCCAGTCAACGTGGCCAAGTCGATTATCTTGTTCGCGCCAAGCGACTTGGCGTACTCTACCGCGTCAGAGAGCACGACTCGGCCCTCGGCATCCGTGTTAAGCACTTCAATCGTCTTCCCGCTCATAGTCTTGACGACGTCCCCGGGCTTGTAGGAAGAGCCGCTGGGCAGGTTTTCCGCAAACGCGCACACTCCAACAACGTTCTTTCTAATCCCAAGCTCCTTGCACGCCTTCATTGCAGCAAGAACCGCGCACGCTCCCGACTTGTCGAACTTCATCTCGTCCATTTTCCCGCTTGGCTTTATTGAAATCCCGCCGGAGTCGAAAGTAATTCCCTTTCCAACCAATGCCAGGGGCTTCTCGCCAGTTTTTCCGCCATTCCACTCTAGTACGACTAGCCTAGGCGGGTTTTCACTCCCCATTCCAACTCCGAGGATTCCCCCGGCATTCATTTTAGCAAGTTGTTTTTCGTCAAAAACAATTACTTTCAGCCCGCCACCGCTTAATTTTTGCGCCTGCTGTGCCATAAACGCGGGCGTGGCAATATTCCCGGGTTCATTGTCCAAATCCCGGCAGTAATTGACGAACTCGCCGATTTTCGCCCCAGTCTCAACGCCTTTTTTCAAGGAAGATGAGTTAGAGCACACGATTATTTTCTCCAACGCCAGGGGCTTCGAGTCCGACTTGTATTTTTGAAACGAGTAAGTAGCCAACAGCGCGCCTTGCGCGAGGGCTTCCCCGACCGCTTGCTCCCCCAAACCGATTTTCGGCAGGAACACGCCCGTAATTTTTTTTCCCTTGTTCGCCTTCACCGCGTTGCCAAATGCTTTCACTAATTTCTCGAAGCTTAATTCCTTTTCCTTCCCCAAGCCCGCCAGGATTAGCTTCTGCTCACCAAAGCCGATGCCCGCCAATTCCCCGGTTTTTCCAGTAAACTCTTTAGAGGAAAAAAGCTCTCTCGCCTGCGAATCGGACTTAAGCTCTCCCGGAACCGCGCCTTCCAGGCAAAAAACAATGGGGTTAACGCCCTTGCTTAAACTAACTTGAGTAAACTCGAATTTCATTAAAAAACCACCTTTTGTTTAACCATATTGTTCACGAGCGTCGTTCTTTTAATTCTCTTGCTTCAATAAAATAATTGCGTTGCAAAAACGGTGGGTTTTCAAGTGGTCGTGTTAAACAAGTTTTTTAAAGTCGCTAAATCAACTCACGAAACAAGCGATATTTTCACCCTGCGCATGGAACCCGTAGACGGGCAAATGTTTGATTTTCTCGCGGGGCAGTTCGTGAACGTTTTTCAAACCGGGGTTGAACTAAAGCAGGGCGAGAGGCCGCAAATGCGCTCTTACTCAATATCATCCCCTCCCTTCGACAAGAATGGTTTTG
>JACRGG010000066.1 GCA_016217775.1 Microcaldota archaeon | reverse complement strand
TTGAAAACCGTTTCCTTGTTCTATTGCTAGCTTCATTGGATTGTAAGCATAGTAAATTACTTTTTCTTTCTGTTGCTTGCTTGATTCCACGATTGCGTACGCGAGTGGATTACTAGACTGGGTTTGAGTGTTTTCTTGTTCTATTGTTGCAGTAATAATGCTTCCTTGTTTTGGCGTGGTCTTAGTTACGCTCACGTCAGTGACAACGAAATTCTTTTGTCCAAGTGTATTGTTTACTATTTCGCTGTTTGGATTGAACACTATTCTGCCGCTTAAATTAACTAGGCTGTTTGATCCTGAGAGAGTCACTGGCATTATTTGCGCTAAGGCATTTGATTTTCCTTCCCAGCCAATGCTTGTCGTGTCTTCTTTAGTGCTAGTGCACGCGTTGCCTATTATAATAATTTTTGTTCCACTCTTGGCTTTTTCTGCAATAGCGTTTCTTACTTCAAAGCTGCAGTCTGTGTAGTTGTCTTCTGTTATCACAATGAATACGTCTGCTTTTGTTTTCTTGATTGTTTCTAAACCAATTTCATCTGGGCCTAAACCAACCACGGCTGGAGTTGCTTCTGGGTCAATAGTATTACTGTATTCAATTCCGGCTGATATGTATTGGTCGCTGTTTAACGCTAACGCCATTTCAGGACTAGGCATTCCTATGACTACTACTTTTATTGTTGGTTGTGCAAAAAACGAGTTTAAGACGGGGACGCTTCCGAAGTCAATAGCTCCTATTTTTCCTGCAATAAACACTGCAGCAATTACTAGTATAATAAGCAACAAGATTTTTTTTATCATATTAGGCTAATTCTTTCATTGTATTTAATTGTTGTTTAAATAGAATTAGGGCCGGGCCATCATGGTGGGACGATGGCCGCGGCGAAGGTTTTTGAAGGTGGGTTGAACTGATTGCCTTTCGGCAATAAATTCAGCGTGATTTTTTGACGAAGAACACTTTTCTCCCTACTTGCTTCTTGTCGAGCAAGTTCATTTTGTACAGCGCGTTCATTCTGGAACTCGCCGCGTTTTTTCCCTTATAACCCAGTTTTTCCTTCACGGCCTGGGCGTCCGTCGCGCCGTGCTTTTCAACTAACTCCATTATCGCCTCGTCGGGCTGACTTAGGAGCACTGTTTCGTTATTGCCTTGGGGTGCCGTTATTCGATTATTAGCGCTAAATTGTTTTTGCGACTCTAGTTTGCTTACCCGCTCGTCAATCGAGTCGAGCTTCTCCATTATTTGCTTGAGCATCAAGTTCGCGCTAGTGCGCTCTGACGCGACTTTGTTCAACAACGCGCCGACTACCAACGGGTCCTTCATTTTCTCGTTGAACTCTCGAAACTCGGAGGCAATCCTTGAAAACTCCGAGTCCGCCATTTGCTCAACCAACACCATTTAATACTTTCTTGCCGTAACGATTATTACAATCAAAACAGCATTGCGACACCATCATATTAGTGTCGTGATATTATCATGACACTCGAGTATTTAAAGCTTTTTCTTCCAGTAAACTTTTTTTACCTAGATTTCAGCCATTTTCTCGGTTTGAGCTATGGGTGTTCAAGCACTAGTTTTTGGCGGTTAAGCAACTGGTTTTGGTTATTTTTTGCCTAGTTTTGTTTGCCTTGGGGGCTTGCTGGTTGCATACTCTTTTAATTTTCTCACTCGTTACGTTAGTATGCCGTTTTTGGATGCGTTGACTAGTTTAAGAGGCGCTTTCGAGCGCAGCAACATTGACGAGCTTAAGGCCCTCGGGGGTTCTATTGCCGAAGAGGCGTTTTTAGGCGAGGACCGCGATTTGGTTGACCTGGGCGTAATCGGTTTCTCGCTCGCTAAACTGTTGCAAAAGCGTTACATCGTGGGCTCGCCGAGGTGGAAGGCGTTTTTCTCGGAGACAATCCGCAAGCTTGACTTGGCGGCGCAATCCGTAAAAGCGGAGCAGGAGGATGCCGCGCGCGAATTAATCGCGTCAATCCTTCTGGAAGTAGAGGAAGTCAGCTCTTCCCTAGGCCGGTTTCACGTTAGCGTGGTGGCAAAGGCGCGCACTAAGATAGCGACGGACTTGTACGCGCACGGCGCGAGCCTCGGCCAGGCGTGCGAGCTCACCGGCGCGGAAAAGAGGTTCGTCTCGCAGTACATTGGGTTGACTAAAATCTCGGATAAGTACGAGACGCTCTCTGTTGCCGAGCGATTTCACAACGCGTTAGAGTTGTTCAGTAATAACGGTGCGTAGAAAATGGTTTCCTCTCCTGCGATAATCTGCGATTCCAGCTCGTTAATCAGCTTTGCCGAGACGTGCAACATCGAGGCGTTTTACTTCCTAAAGGATTTTCTTCACGCGCGTTTTTTCGTCCCTCCCAGGGTGCGAAGCGAGAGCGTCACCGACCCGCTTAAAATAAAGAAATACGAGTTTAGCGCAGTGCGCTTAAACAAGCTGCTTGAGGATAACGTCGTTTCCCTCATTTCAGTGCCTAACCTCGCGCGCGACACAGTTAGGGTAATGGATTTGGCTAACAATAGTTTTTTCATAGGCGGAAAGCCGCTTAAGCTGATTCAAAGCGGTGAGGCGGAGTGCCTCGCGGTTATTATCGGCGCGAAGATGGACGCGTTTTTAATCGACGAGAAAACCACTCGCCTGCTTATAGAAAACCCTCGCAAGCTCGAGGAGCAATTGCGCCTTGAGTACTCGCGTCCGGTGTTCACTAAGGAGGAGAACATTTCCGCGTTTCGCGCGTTGTTTTCGAAAGTGAAGGTAATCCGCTCGACTGAACTCTTGGCGGTCGCGGCTAAAAACGGTTTTTTCGCGCCTTTCAAGGAGAACGAGTCGCACGCGCTTCACTCCGCTCTTTACTCGCTTAAGACCGCTGGGTGCTCGATTACCGAGCGGGAGTTAACTCATTATTTTTCGATTAGGGTGTAATAAAATGGTTTTAGAGTACTTGGCTTACCCGTTTGCGTTTTTCGCTATCCTCGCGGTTTGGTATTATTTAATCCAGTGGCTGGTTTTAGTCCGCGCCGCGTGGACCAGCCAGTACAAGATTAACTTCAAGTTCAAGTTTCTCCCAATCACGATAATCTCGTTACTGATTTGCTACCTTGCCTACGCGTTCGCCCCGTACGCGTTTGGATTCAATCTTTTCTACGCGTTTTTCTTCTCCGCCCTAATCTTCTCGCTTTTCGTCAACCTGGCCTCCCTTGATTTTACCCGCGATAAGGAGAAGCTCGTCTACCAGCACGATTCGCTGGCTTACTCCCCAACCCCGCTTGGGGAAGTAATTGGCGGGGTAATCAAGCCCGTTGACTTTCAATCGGATTCTTGGATTAACGTCTTCGACGCGTACTCGCGCTACGGGCTTTTCCTAACGTTTGGAATATTCTTGTTCTACTTAATACTCCAAATGATTTCACTGCTGGTATTCAAGAAATTAAGCTAAAACTAGACTCGCTAAATGCGCGTGACGCGTGCAACCTGAAAATCAATTACGAGTTGAAAAAAAAGAAGAGTGGACTTGGGGGGAATTTCATAATCCTTTCCGTTAACGCTTTCAAGCGCCAGTTCGAAAAGAAATTATTTTGAACCCCCGGCCTCGTCGTGTCTCGTCGAAGTCTTTTTTCTAGTTCAGGTCTTTTTTCTTTAGAAAAAAGAAGTGATTGCGAACGACGCGATCTACCCCTGATCTACAAGCCCGTTGTCATTAATTGTGTTTGAAAACTGTTTTAAGCATAGTCTTTCTATTAATTTTCGTTAATTCAACGCAATTTTGGTGGTTTATCGTGAAGTCTATTATCAAGGATGTTAAGTTGGCTAAAGCTGGCAGGCAGAATATTGACTGGGCGCAAAAGGATATGCCCGTAGTGATGGCGATTAGAAAACGGTTCGAGGCGGAAAAGCCGTTTAAGGGAATCCGCATTGCAGCGTGCCTGCACGTGACGAAGGAAACCGCCGTATTGGCAGAGACTCTCGCAGCCGGGGGCGCTGACGTAGCGTTATGCGCGTCCAACCCGCTCTCTACTCAAGATGATGTTGCGGCAGCACTCGCTGAAAATGGTTTGAAAACGTATGCCGTGCGCGGGATTGACAACAAGGGGTACTACGAGTGCCTCACCGCCG
This sequence comes from Microcaldota archaeon, assembly GCA_016217775.1. GTDB lineage: Archaea > Micrarchaeota > Micrarchaeia > Norongarragalinales > UBA97 > JACRGG01. The sequence continues at coordinate 224 of JACRGG010000066.1, read as the reverse complement.
CGCTGGACTTAAAACCGCATATTACGATTGACGACGGGGCGGATTTGGTTAACTTGATTCACACTAAGAAAACCGAGTTGATTAAAGGCGTTCTCGGCGGTCAGGAAGAGACGACTACTGGGGTAATTCGCTTGCGGGCAATGGCTGCCGACGGGGAACTAAAATACCCGATGATTGCAATCAACAACGCGAAGACTAAAAGCTGGTTCGATAATTTTTACGGA
>JACRGG010000065.1 GCA_016217775.1 Microcaldota archaeon | reverse complement strand
CAAGCACAAGAATCAAACAAAACCAGAACTTACACCTTCCGCTTCCACTAAAACCAAGCTACAAAACTAAACCCTTACGAAATTGTTTTGCCTCTCGACAAAACGATTAAACGAACAAATTGGTTGCTTTGGCCTCATTTACTCACGACTTTAGTGGACTCGACGGGATTTTCCTAACTTCTTTCTTTTTCTAATTAATGTCTTTTTCTTTCGAAAAGAAAAAGAAATTAGTGGACTCGACGGGATTTGAACCCGCGACCTCGCGCATGCCATGCGCGCATTCTACCGCTGAACTACGAGCCCGCTTGAAAACTACGGCAAAACGCGAAAGTAATCCGACTTGTTTTGCAGTCTAGCAAACCAAGAAAAATGCCGGAAGACTTTCTTGGTTTGCTATAGTATTGTTAGTGAGTAAAACTGTTTTTAATGATTTGTCGCAAGGCGGGTATTGAGTTGATTGCCAACCGGAGGGCTAAGCCGGCGAGACGAATACTATCGTGTCCCCGCGCAGGAATATAGTGCCGATTTTTATCTTGGTTTGCCCGCCTTCCAATTCCTCGGTCTCTTCCAAAACTAGGTTAATGTGCTGGTCGAAGCTTTCCAGCGTTCCCCTAAACTCCACGTTTCCCTTCATGCGCACCAGCACCGGCTTACTTAAGGCGTTGTTTAGCACGTCAAAAGGCCTTTTCTCCACCAAATTCAATCTCACCTTTTAAAAATTTGTTTTAGCTTATCCACTATTGATTCCAGCAACCCTTTTTTAGGCTTTCCCTGCGCAACCGCGCTCGCGCCGCCGCACAAGTCCAAGGCGATTTTGTTCATTGCGCGCGCGAACGAGCTGTTCGGGTACTTACTCATAACCGGCTGCTGGCTGCTTCCCGCGCGGCGCACTTGAATGTCCTCCGCAATCTCGGCCAAAACATTCGCTTCAAGCAAGCTAGCCAATTCCTTCGTCTTAATCTCGTGCCCCTCGCCGATAATGCGGTTCACTACAAAGCCAAGAGTCTTAACCGAGTATTTTTCCGCCATTTGCTTAATCTTAAGCGCGTCCGCAACCGAAGTCGGCTCGGGAATGGCGACGATAATCAATTCCTTAGCGGATTTTAACGCGGTCTCCGCGTCAATCGCCAACCCGGACGGGCTGTCGATAATAACGAAATCAGCTTTCTCCTCCAACTCCTTGATTATCGGCTCGAAGCGGCTGAAACTGATTTTAGACGCTCGCGCTATCGACAACCCGCTTGGAACGAATTTAATCCCGGCTGGCCCTTCGTAAATCGCGTCGTCAACAGGCACTTCCCCCATTAAAGCGTTGTGCAAAGTCAGGGGCGTTCGCTCGATTCCCATTAATATGCCGATGTTCGCCATTGACACGTCGGCGTCAACCACGATTACTTTCTTTCCCAACCGCGCGAGTGCTATGCCAAGGTTTAGCGAAATGCTAGTCTTGCCTACCCCGCCCTTCCCGCTTGACACTACAATGCTTCTCATTAGTAAACCACTACTGTTTCAGCGCTTTTTAATGTTGTTCAACAAGTCCGCGTCGTCCAACTCGCGCTCGTCTTGCGTCTTCGGCCGCTTTTCCTCAACGTCGCTTAACTTGTATTTTTTCAGCAGCTCGCTTTTATCCAAGTTTTTCGCCTCGTCAATCACTTGCTGCTCGAACGACTTGTCGAAACTCTTCTTGTCCACCCGCAAGTCGTTAGGGGAAGGCACCCAAATCGCCTGCTCGTTGAAAGAAAGCGCGAGGTGCAACTGCTCGCTCGTCAATTGGTAAACGTCTATCGTCCCGTACTTGGCGTTCGACGCGTTTACTATTCTCTTGAACGCCTCTTTCCCAAAAAGCGTAACCCCGTACTTTAAGTACTCGTAGTCGGACGCCACGGTTTTCCCCTCATCAAAAACGAGGACGCCCTCCTCGATTCCGCTCCCGTCGCCGATAGTTACGCAAGCGAATCCAATTAATTTCTTGTTCGACAATTCCGCGACTAGGGAGCTAAAGTCAATGCTTGCGGCATCCAAACCCGTTTTCAGCGCTTTCCCGGCAGGCAAATTCATAGTATGATTCAATAAACCATTACGCGAAAGCGGTTTTTAAGTATTGGCAAACAAGAATACTAATCGGGTTTGCGCGGGAGTTGAAGAGGCAATGAAAATAGATTTTTCCAATAATTGTATTGCATTAGACAAGGAGCTTAACCCCCTTGACGAGCTCGCGCTTGGCTTCTCCTCGATTTTCAACGGATTGGGGATAAAAAGCGTGTTTATTTCCGGGTACGTCTCCATTTTGTTCGGGCGAAACCGCGCTTCTGAAGACGTTGATGTGTTCATTGAGGAAATAAGCGAATCCAAGTTCAAGCAGTTTTGGGAATCTGCTTCAGCCAACTTCGAGTGCCTTCAGTGCTCCGACTCGGACTCGGCTTACAATGATTACCTAAACGACTCTTTGGCCCTTAGGTTTTCGCAGAAAGGCGGTCTCATCCCAAACATTGAAGTAAAGTTTCCGAAAACAGATATTGACGAGTGGACGCTGGAAAACCGCAGGCAAGTCAAGCTCAATGGAAAAAACCTTTTCATCTCCCCATTAGAGGTTCAAATCCCATACAAGCTGTTTCTAGGGAGTGAAAAAGACATTGAGGATGCGAAGTACTTGTACTCGGTGTTTAAAAACAATCTAGACCTTAAGGAGTTAATGGGATTCAACAAGCGGCTTGGGGCAGAAAAAGCGTTTGAGGAGCATATTTTATGAAATTTCCTAAAATTGACTTGAAGGAATTACGGAGGCTAAAAAGAGAGAACTTCAAGGATCGCCTAGCATTCATCGAGTTCTACGCCCAGTGGGTGAAAAACCAGCCCACGAACGAAAAGTGGAGTTCCCAGCAAAAAAAACTCTTTTCAAAAACCTAGCTTTTGTACGGCAAGAATGTTGCAGGATTAGTTATTTTCTGATTATAACCGCTCTTGGGAATGTATTGTTTATTCTGCTGTGTTGCATAACTTGATTGTTTTCTGGTTTTTGTTATTTGGCTACGCTTCGCCGAAGCGTTTGATTCGTTGATACGCCCACAGCTTGCATGCTGCTTCCTGCAGCATGCCTTTCTCGCTTGTAGCAGCGAGTTGTT
>JACRGG010000063.1 GCA_016217775.1 Microcaldota archaeon | reverse complement strand
CGATGCTCATTTGAGTGCCCGGCACTCCTATTGACTGCGCGGCTAGAACCCCGACCGGCTCTCCGTAAGCCACTTGCTGCCCGTCGACATGATTGCCGTCGTCCCCATAAGTGAACTGGATTACCCTCCAGGAATCGCGCCTGACTTTCTCGAGCACGTTCATCACCTGCTCTTCCAAAGTTTCGCGCAATGTTTTTCCCGGCTGGCGGATTAAAGTCTTCTCGCGGTACTTCTTGATTAGCCTGCTTGACTGCTTGTGGCCCTCGCGGTACACTTCCTCGATTTGCGCAAGCGCGTCTTGGCTCAAGTGGTAGTCCTCCAGGCTTAATGACAGCCCGAATTGGGTGAGCACGCTAGTTGAAAGCATCGTGAGGCTGTTCAAGAACTTTTCGGCGGCGTCGCTTCCTTGCTCTACGAAAATCGCCTTAAGCAGCTTTCGGCACGCGCGCCCGTCGACTATCCCCTCGACTAGCTTTCCTTTCTTTATTACTACGTCTCCTTTGGGGCTTGAGTGCTTGAAGTCGATGTCGGGGAGTATCATTGAAAACAATTCCCTTCCGCTTAAGTCCTTTTTCACTTCGTCGTAAACCCCGGCTTCCCCCAGCATCCTGCACGCCTCTTCCTTGGGGAAAGTCCAGTCAAGCATCGTCAGCACGTAAGTTCCCGCAACGTGGTCGTACTCCGGGACGATTATCGGCTCGCCGTTTCGCGTCGAGAGGATTTGCTCGCTTACCTTCATTAGAATCTGGGCTTCCGCCATCGCCTCCTCGTTTTGCGGGACGTGGATGTTCATTTCGTCCCCGTCAAAGTCCGCGTTGTAAGGAGAGCAGTCCGCGGAATTGAACCTGAACGTCTTGCCCGGCAGGACTTTCACCTTGTGCGCCATCATAGACACCCGGTGCAGTGAAGGCTGGCGGTTGAAAATGACGGTGTCGCCGTCAATCAACTGCCTTTCAATAACGTAGCCTTGCGCCAGCTCGGTCGCGACCTCGTCAATGTTGGTCGTCGTCAGCTTCTTTCTCCGCCCGTCGGGCTTAATCACGTAATTAATCTTATCCGGCTTGTCCTTAATCAGCTGCCTGCAGCTCTCCAAGTTCCACTCCGTTGCCATCAAAGGCACGGTCAGCTCGCTTGCAATCTCTTCCGGCACTCCAAGCATATTGATTCCCAGCGTCGGGTCGGGGGTGACGACAGTCCTGGCGGAAAAGTTTACCCTCTTTCCAGACAGGTTGTACCGAAACCTCCCTTCTTTCCCCTTAAGCCTTTGAAACAGCGTTTTCAGCTGCCTCCCGCTTCGGTGCCTGGCGGGCGGAATCCCCGCGGTTTCGTTGTCGTAAAAAGTAGCGGTGTGGTACTGCAGTAATTCCCACAAGTCCTCAATGATTAATTGCGGCGCGCCAGCGTCAATGTTTTCCCCAAGCCGCTGGTTGATGCGGATGATGTCGACTAGCTTGTGCGTCAAATCGTCTTCGCTTCTCTCCCCCGTCTCCAAGGTAATCGACGGCCTCACCGTAACAGGCGGGACGGTCAACACGGTAAGGACGGTCCACTCCGGCCTGATTTTAACGCCAAGCAAAGCCAAGTCCTCGTCGGGAATGTGCTCGAGGCGCTCGCGGATTTCATTCGCCAACAGCCTGCGGTCGCCTTCGTAAAACGTGGTGGGCTTCACGAACTTTACCGCAGCCTGCTTCTCCCCGCAGTGCGGGCACTCGCCGGTCTTTTTCACCTTGTCGATAGTGCTGCTCTCGCTAAGCAATCTCGAGCACTTTTTGCAAGTGGCTTTCAACAATGCGTAAACCATTTTCGCGAATCCCACGTGGACGACCGGGCGCACCAATTCAATGTGGCCAAAGTGGCCTCCGCACGACTTCATTCTCCCCCCGCAAGTGCGGCACTTTAACCCAGGGTCGATTACCCCGAGGCGCTGGTCGGCCAGTCCCCCCGCAATCGGGTAGCCGTCCTCGTCGTAAGTGTCGGGAATCGTGATTTTAACCGCGCTCATCTGGCGCATTTGCTCGGGGGAGAAAAACCCGAATTCAATGCTTCCGATTATCTTCATTTCCTATCCGCGCTCCTGCAGCTTTAGTTTCGGGTAAATCCCTATTGACTTCATTTCATCAAGCAATAATTTGAACGCGTAGCTCATCTCGACTTCCTCAATCTTCGTCGACTCGCATAGCGGGCACGCGATTTTCTTCTTAATCTTGTCGTCAACCGCAAGCGTGCCGCAATTCGAGCACACTAACTGCACGGTCTTGTCCGACGAGTCTATCATCCTCTCGCGCAGCAAGCTTGCGGCCCCAAAGCCGATGAAGCAGTCGCGCTCCATTTAAACCAAGCGAAGCCCTCCTTCTCGCGCCCTGCCTTCTGTTGGCTGGTGAGTGAGCATTTGGACGGGCCCGCGGCTTCTCGCGTGCATCTTAAGCGAAACCAAGTGGTGCAGCCTCTGGTAGTAGCCGACTCCGACGAAAATTTTTGCGAACATCCTCCGCCCCGTGCTAGGCTCGTACAATACTTCCTGGCCAGTCGGGTGGAATCCCTTCTCCAAAAGCGCCTTCTCGAACTCTTTTTGCTCGTCTGAAGAAAACGCGCTTCCATCGCGCAGTTTCCCGTCCGCGCAAGCCGCCTTGCCCGCAAGCATATCCAACAAGTGCCCTGCGGTCATACGGCCCGGGATGGCGTGGGGGTTGATAATCAAGTCCGGGGTAATCCCGTCCTTTGTAAACGGCATATCCTCCTGGCGCAGCATCAAGCTGACTACCCCCTTTTGCCCGAGCCTGGACGCGAACTTGTCCCCGATTTCGGGAATGCAAGTCTTCCTAACCTTGATTTTAACCAGTTTGTTCCCGCCCGTAGTCTGCGTCAAGAAAATGCTGTCGACTATTCCAGACTCGTTCCCGCGCACGGTGACGGAACTCTCGCGCCTGCGTTCTGTGTCAACGTCCAGCGCGGTTACTTCCTTTAGAAACCTCGGGGGGCTAGTCTTGCCGACCAGCACGGAGTCCCCGAAAACCTCGGTTTCCGGATTGACTATCCCGTCTTCCCCCAAGTCCTTGTACGCCTCTTCGCCCAAGAATCCCTGGACGAACTCCCGGGGCTTCTCGAACTTGTCGCGCTGGCCGCCCGGGTATTTTTTCTCCTCGGTGCCGTAGTTTCTAAAGAACGCGCTCCGCCCGATTCCCCGCTCTACGCTCGACTGGTTGATTACAACCGCGTCGTTCATATTGAATCCCTTGTAGGACAATATTGCTACGATGAAGTTCTGGCCGCTCGCGCGCTTTTCGTTGGACAAGCTTTTGTAAATGTCGGTTTGGACCAGCGGCTTGTGCGGGTAGAACAACAAGTGCGCCCTCGTGTCGGTGCGCAGGCCGAAGTTCGACGCGTAAAGCCCCAGGCTTTGCTTTGAGTGCTGGGCCGCCATCAAGATTCTCGGAGACGAATTGTGCTCCGGGAAAGGCACCATACTCGAAGCGTAGCCGAGTATTTGCGCCGCGTCAATCTCCAAGTGAGTGTGCTTTGCAGTCAGGTCGTCTTCCTTGAACGCAATGTGCGTGTTCTCCTCTTCCTCGGCGTCCAAGTACTCGATTATCCCTTGCTTGACCAAGCCGTTCCAAGTCAATTCGCCCGCCTTTACTTTTTCCTGCACTTGCTTGGAGTACTTGCTCTTCCCGCCTTCAACAACGATTAGCGGCCTTACCGCGCGGCCCTCGTCGGTGTTCACGAACAATTCCTTGGTCTTCTCGAAAAACGCGATGTTCACGTCCGGCGATATGTCGCCGCCCCTTCGCTTTTCGCGCAGCTCTTCGGCTAGCTTCCTTCCGTTCTCGTGGAAGCCAACGAATTTCCCGTTCACAAAAATGCTCGTGTTCATAAGCCAAAAAACCTTTCTCTTTTTTTATCATTCAATTTATTTTTCAAAAATCAAATTATTACATTTTCATCGACACGCCAAGCTTTTTTAGCGTGGCCTCGACCAGCCTGTCGTCAGTGCCCGTAGTGATTTGCGCGAATAAAGACAGGTTCTTCACCAGCCCGCAGTTGGGCCCCTCCGGAGTCTCGTTCGGGTCCAACCTCCCAAAGTGAGTGCCGTTAAGGTCGCGCGCCTTGAAGTGCGGGTGCTTTTTCGCCAAAGGCGAGGTAATCCTGCGCATAAAGCTCGTCGCTGAAATAAAATTGTACCTGTCCACCGGCTGTGAGACTCCGGTGTGCCCGCCGACCCAGTTCCCGGTGGCCATCGAGTACTTTATCCTCTCGGTCAAAGCGTCGGGGCGGACTATCGAGAACATACTCATTTTCCTCCCGCGCACGTTCGCCCTCTCCATCTGGTACGCAATGTCCTTTACGAGGAATTGGAACGAGTAGCGGAACAACTCCTCCATTAAAGTGCCGGAAATCTTCAGCCTCTTGTTCGCGTAGTGGTCCTTGTCCTCCACTCCGCGCTTTTTGTAGTAAACCATTATCGCGCGCTCCGCCATCCTGGCCAGAAAATGCGCTTTGGCAGTGCGGTCCTTCTCCTCTACCCCAATGTGAGGCAATAAGTACCTGTCGAGGAGCAATTCCGCGCGCTTTACCTGGTAGTCAACGGGCTGGCTTGGCGCCGCGCGCTTTCCAATCACTTCCAAAGCCTCGCGCTTGGACTTCACTGGGTCTTCCTCCATATTCAGCTCAACGTCGTTGATTATGACCGGCTCTGGGTTGAATACGGAAATAATCTTGTCGGCTTTGTCAAAGCCAAGCGCCTTTAAAATAAGCGTCAATTCAATGGGCTTGTTGTAGCTTGGCAGCGTCACGCCGATAGTGCCGTCCTCGTTCCTGTCGACAGTGCACCTTCCCCTAAACCCGAGTCGGGTGGAAAAGATTTTAGCCTGCACGATGTCCTTCGTTTTTTCTTTTGAAACCATTATCTTGTTCGGCGCGAGGTCCTCTAACGTCATCAGCGATTTTTCGGTCCCGTTGATGATGAAGTAAGCGCCTAAATCCAAGTAGTCTTCCCCAAGCTCCATCAATTCCTTTCGGCTCTTCCCGTGCAAGTGGCACAGCTTGCTTTTCACCATCACCGGCAGTTCGCCGATGAACACTTCCTCGGTTCGCTTCTCGCTGCCGTTAATCACCGGAGTGACTTCCAAAAACAAGGGCGCGGTGTAGGAGAGGTCGCGCAGCCGCGCTTCCATCGGGTAGTAAACCCGCCCGCTGCCGTCCGCCTCGATTATTCTCGGCCTCTCGACGCGGATTTTCCCAAGCTTTAAGACGAGGCCCTCGATTTGCGGCTCGACCGAGTTTTGCGAGTCGACTATCTGCTGGAGGCTGTGCTCCACGAACTTGTCGTAGCTGTCGATGTACTGCTGGACGATGCTGTTGTTAAGCAAGTAGTTTTCAGTGAGTTCCTTGAAAGCCATTTTCTTCAAACCACCTAAAAAGCGCGAAACGCGCTTTTCTCTCCCTGCGCGCAACCCTGCATTGTTTTGGCAATGCTCTCGCGCGGGCCGTCAACTTTTCTTATGCAGATTCCTGAAAAACTGTTTGGTTTATTTGGCTGTTGTTTGCTTCCGTTATTTTTTTTCCAAAAAACTTTTTTTATTCCTCGTCGGATTGGATGACGAGCCTGTAAAACGGAGTTGTTTCCCCCGAAGCGGGGCTGGTTCGATCTATTTTAACCACGTCGCCTGCCTTCGCGCTTAACCCGGCTAGGCCAGGGTCGTTGGCGTCAATCAACGGGAGGCTCTCTAACGTAATCGAGTATTCTTTTAGGACTTTCTCGACTTCGCTCCCGCTAGCAACAGAATGTTTAGGCACTAATACGTGGTGGGCGTGAGTCAAATAATCACAAAATTCGGCTGTTAGAACAATGACTATTAATAAGGATAAAAAGGATTTATAAACCCTCGTTTTTCCAGCAGCTTTGTGTAAAAACCCAGTTTTTCACCCGACTTCTTACACAAACACAAGACTTTATACACAAAAATCAAAGGAGGTAAAAAAATGAAAAACAAGAGATTAAAATACCCCAAAGGGATTCTAATGCTTGGTATACTATGGGTTGGCTTAAAACACCAAAATATCAATGGAGAAAAATAGGCACAATCTGTACTGCATTTGGAGTAGCTGTTTTCTTATTAACTATTTTGCCTTTAATTCCTATTGT
>JACRGG010000009.1 GCA_016217775.1 Microcaldota archaeon | reverse complement strand
GCCGAAAGCGCACCGCGCGCAAAACATCCTGCCTCTCGACGCTAACGCACTCTATCTTGTGGCTGGAAATTATTTGAAGAAACTGCGCGCCAAAACCCGTTTTAAGAAAATAATCGTACGCCTCGCCCATTGAAAGCGAGCTTGTTATGACTGGCTCGTCAAAAAACTTTCTAAACGCGCCGCTTCCCCTCATCAACTCCACCAGCGCGTGCGAATCAAAAAAAAACATTTTTTCCAGCCCATTTTTTTTTACTTACCGGGTGTTAGCCCTCGAATCCCCAGTCGATTTCCTCAACGTTTTTTTGGCCATCTGTTTTAGCGCCGAGTTTTCCAAACAAGTTCCGCGCCCTCGCCGCGCCCTTCACCCTCTGCACGCTTAGGATAATCTGCTCGCCGGGCTTGATGTTAGACTCGCTTGGCACGATTACCCCAACTGAATTGCCCCACTTTCTTGCAACTGCAATAAAACTATGCATACAACAAATTAAGTTATACTAGTATAATACTTTATTGTTTTAGCATCGTGCGGGGAAAAAATTTTTCTTTGTCCCCGCCTAGTTGGTAATATATTGGTTTTCTTGCTGTAACTGCGGTTTTCCGCGCTTATGATATGTATTTATATTCGTTTATATCGTATTATTTTCATTGTAATAAACGATTGCGAGGCGCATTTTTGTGAAGAAAATAAGCGAGTTGGAAGGGAAGAAAATCTACGACGACCAAGCCAAGTTCATCGGCGAAATATCGGATGTCATAATCAACTTGGAGTCTGGGAGCGTGGAGAAAGTGACTTTGTCGCCGATAAACGACTTGTCGAGCGCAACCAGCAAGGAGTGGTTCGCGCAAAACACTATCGGGTACGACAAGGTGGTTTCGTTCAAGGATATAGTTGTAGTAAGCAACCGCAAGCACGCGCAGCCGGCAGCCGAGGAGAAAACCGCGGTTCAGCCCTCCGGGCCCAAGTATCCTTTCAAGCGATGGTGAGTGATGCAATATGAAGGACTTTTTAAGCAAACTGGGTTTTGGCTCGACAAGCGACGGCGTTGACTTGGACACCCTAATGAGCCAGTCTGAAGACGTTGACGTGGTAACAGAGCCGGCCGACTTTTACGTAAAGCCGTTGTTGCTGACCGAGGATTCCGCGCAGCTAAAGGAAGAGCTGACGGCGGGCAACGTCATACTATTGTCAATCGCGCAGTTCACGCGCAACCCCGCTAGGTTGAAGGAAAAAATCAGCGAGGTAACCGGGTTCGTCGAGTCAATCAACGGCGACATCGCCAAAATAAGCGACGACAAGCTGCTAGTGACCCCGGCTAGGGTGAAAATCGTGAAGAACAGGAGAAGGTGAATTAAATGGAGTCTATCGTTAACTCGGCAATGACCGGAAGAACTGCTTCAGCAAGCGCTGATTCTGAAATGGATGAAATCAAGATTTCAGTAATCGGAGTGGGCGGGGGCGGGAACAACACTATAAACCGAATGAAGTTCCTCGGAGTAAAAGGCGCGTCCTTGCTTGCCGTCAACACGGACAGGCAGCACTTAAGCCTCATCGACGACGGAATCGACAAAATCCTCATCGGCAAGAGCATCACCAAAGGCCTTGGGGCGGGCGGATACCCCGACGTGGGGGCTAAATGCGCTGAAGTCGACCGCGAGAAGCTAAAGGCAATGCTTAACGGCCACCATATGGTGTTTTTGTGCGCCGGAATGGGCGGAGGAACCGGAACCGGAGCCGCGCCAATAGTCGCGCAAATCGCGAAAGAACAGGGGGCAATCGTAGTCTCAATGGTCACTTACCCGTTTGCACTCGAGCGCGCAAGAGTACAGCGCGCGGAAGAGGGAATCCAAAGGCTGCTCCAAGTCAGCGACTCGGTTATTATCCTGGACAACAACCGCCTAGTAGAGCTAGTGCCGAATCTTCCAATGAGCCAAGCGTTCCTAGTTGCGGACGAAATCCTCGCCAAGGCAGTCGGCGGACTGGTGTTCACCATAACCCAACCCTCGTTAGTCAACATCGATTTTGCGGACGTGAAAAGCGTGATGGGCTCGGGGGAACTTGGAATGATTGCAGTTGGTTCGGGTAAAGGCACGAATAAGGTTGAGGACGCGGTGAAAGGCGTCTTGACCAACAGGCTCCTCGACGTTGATTTTCGCGGCGCTAAGGGCGCAATCATCCACATTGCGGGCGGCCACGACTTGACGCTAGGCGACGCGATTCGCGCCGGTGAAATGATTACCGAGCAAATGGACGCCAAGGCATCAGTAAAGTGGGGCGCGAGGCTAATCGGCGACTACGACGGCAAGCTTGAAATCACGGCGATAGTGACCGGAGTGACGAGCCCGATGCTCGCGGGCAAGCAGTTTAATGCCAGCGCGGAAAAAGCGGAGTCCAAGGCAAACGGAATAATAGAGTTTGGGTGAATGAAGGTATGACCGTATACGCACTGCCAAGCCAATTGATTGGCAAAAAAATTTATTCAACCGACGGAGAGGAAGTCGGGCAAATCGAGGACTTGCTTTTGGACGAGAACACAGGCAAGCTGGAAAGCGCCTTGATTTCCCCAAATCCGGAAAGCTCTGTTGCCGACGGGCTTGTTAGCGAGGAGTCGCACAAGATTCTCCCCTACGCCTCGATTTTAAGCGTGAAGCAAGTAGTCGTAGTAGACTCGCGGACGCTCAAGGGCGCTGCGAAAGAAGACTCTCCGTACATTGCCCGCAGGGCATAACCCGTTTTTTTCTTTTTTTCAGTTTTTTTTCTTTATTTTCTTTTTTTCCGTTTTTTTGCTCCGCCGCAGGCGGTTTTTTGTTTTATTCTATACATTTGCCCGGCAGCAGAAGGTTTAAATCCTGTTGCTAAAAAATGCGTTTTTCGTAATTTTTCATAACCAAGTTATAGCGCTGGGGCTATGTTTAAAAAGATTTGGTTTTGAATGGCACAAATTGCGCCAATCCTAGCCTTTAGATGGCTATTTTTAGCCAAAAACCTTGTTCGCACTAATATTTATATAGTCGTCAATCGACTATATAGTTCCTCGAATTCTAAAAAATAAGTGGTGTTCGAGAGAGAAAGGGCATTTCGAATTATGGGATTGCCTCCTTGGGGTTGCCTTCGACTCTCGTACCACTATCTCACACTAACACGCTAGGCTATGCCATAGTCTAGCAGCACTTTGGAGAATTTTCTTTCAAAAGCTTAAAGCGTTTTTCCGGTCGACCAAAGCCGCATTTTTTTGCGGCCGTGATTTCATCCCAAAACCTATCTCGCAAAATTAATGCAGGACGGCATAGCGGCGACTGGCAATACAAAATGAGTGAATGCCGCTGCAGGCGCCAGTGTTTTCATCGCTATGGCACTTATTGCGCTTTTTTATATAAATACGTTTGCTATCGCCAAAAAAGCCCGTTTTTACGGGCGTGTTTTTTTCCCCGAAGTTTTTTTCGCTGATTGCTTTGCCTGCGCAACAACTTGCTTTACCGACAAAGCGCTGTCAAGCAATTCCCGCAATTGCCTTAGGGAATCGCGCGGGAGGTTGCTCGTAAAAATCTTGGCGCCGTTCGCGGTAATGTCGAATCGGAGGAACTCGGGGGCGAAGTCGCGCAATTGCGAGTCGAGTATTTTCGGGTACGCAATCGGCGTGACGTGAAAGCCCAGGCGCGTGTTGTCCGGGTTTTTTCGCCCCTGTTCGAAAAACTTTTTTGCCACCGCTTCCCATAAAATAAAGTTCGCTATAATCAGCGCGGCTAGAATCGCGATAACCTCGAGGTTGCCGCTGAACACCAAAACTAGGATGGCGAAAATCCCCGCCCAAAAAACCGCGTTTAAGACCAATTGCTTTGCAGTATCCGTGTTCATGCCAAACTCCCGTTTGCCTTTGCCCGTACTTATTGTGCAAGCTCCGGCTATAACTAGTTTTGGTTGGAATTGCTTAATTCAGTACTTGATTATCACCG
>JACRGG010000062.1 GCA_016217775.1 Microcaldota archaeon | reverse complement strand
TTAGCCTCGCAGATTCGCGCATCGGTTTGGGAAAAAACAACGTAGAGCTTCGCGAGAATCGACGCGATTTTTGGAATTAAGGCGCTTTCAACCCCGAATTTTTTCAGCTCCTCCCTCAACTGGAATTCTTCAACGCCAAGGGCGACATCAACATTAATCTTTAACAATTTTTCAGGCCTGGTTCTAGCCAGCTCCTCAATGTCGACTCCGCCCAAGTCCGAAAAGAGGATTACGGGGGTTTTCTTAATCGAGTCGTAAGTGATTGACGCGAACAATTCCTTTGAAAACTCGATTGGCTGCTCCAAGTAAAGCCTTGAAACCGATTCGCCTAAAACGTTTTTTCCAAGCAATTGCGCGGCAAACTCTTTAGCCTCTTCAACGGTCTTGCAGACTTTGACTGCCTTTGCCTTCCCGCGCTTTCCCGCCAAAACCAGGGCTTTTACCACGCAGGGAGCGGTTACCTCGCCGACGCCGGATGCTACAACGCCGTCTGGAACGGGCAAGCCGTATTTCTTGAATAATTCCTTGGACTCGTTCTCAAACAACTTCATTCAGCAACAACTCAAACTTCATCAGGCAACAACTCGAACAATTTTTCATCAGGCAACAACGCAAAAGATTGCAACAGGTAACAAAATTGTTTAAGCAAATTTATTAACTCGCGCCACTACGGCAAAAAACGAAGAACCGGGGAGGGAGAAAAAAAGCTTTGCGGAAAAAATCGCTTTGTGCCGAATCCAGTCTCGTTAATAAAGAGTTTTTTGCATAACTCAATTACAGCAATTGCATTCTGGGGGTTTTACTAAAATGGAGCAAGGATGGAAGACTGCGGTAAGCAAGTCAAGCGAACAGGAAACGCTCATTAGGGGCTATTCAATCGAGGAACTGGTTGGAAAAAAAAGTTTTGCAGAAACGGTTTACTTAATCCTAAAAGGCGAGTTGCCCAGTAAAGCCGAGGCTGTACTAATTGACGCTATGCTAGTCTCGTGCGTTGACCACGGCATCAACGTGCCAAGCGTAACCGCAGCACGCATAGTCTTATCGGCGGGAAACTCGTTTAACACCGCGGTGGGCGCGGGAATACTCGCCATCGGAGAGTTTCACGGAGGGGCGATAGAGCAATCAGCTAAATTCTTGTCCGAAAACAGGGAAAAAAGCGCGGCGGACGCAGTCAAGCAAATGCGCGCCGAGAAGAAAAGAATACCAGGATTCGGCCACAAGATTTACACAAGCGACCCGAGAACGAAGAGAATGCTTGAAATCGCGAGGGAAAACAAGTTTTGGGGAAAAACAATTGACTTCGCGCTGCAAGTCGAGAAAGAGTTGGAGAAGCAAAGCGGGAAGAAATTGTGCTTGAATGTCGACGGGTGCATCGCCGCGCTCATTACTGAAATGGGTTTTGATTACCGCGCGGGAAAAGCGTTTTTCATCATCGCGAGAAGCGCCGGGATTTGCGCGCACGTGCTGGAAGAATGGCAGCGCGAAAAGCCGTTTCGGCGATTAGACGAGAGCGAAACCGTTTACGACGGGAAAGCCAAGCGCGAGTTGAAATAGTGGGATTGATGCAAAAAACCGCGGGCGGAAAAAAAACAATTCACGTCTTGGACTTAATGTGCGGCTCGCAAAGAGTCGCTGGCTTGCTTGCGCACCGTTTTCCAAACCACGAGATTGAATACGTCGGCATCGATAATTTCAAGCGCCCTGGATATCGCTACCGCAAGCCGGCTGGAATTAATTTTGGGGCAAGAGAGTTCGACCCGCAGGAAGGCGTGTTTAAAACGACTCACTTAAAGACGCTCGATTTTTACAATAAAAGAAAATTGGCGGCTGCCCTGAGAATTCTCGGGAGGCAAAAATTCGACGAGATTCACTTGCATATGCCAGCAATGCCCATAGCAAGGCCAAACAAGAGCTTGCACGCCATTAAGGCCTTGTCAAATCTCCTTAAGCCAAGCGGCAGGATTTACGCTCTGATTGAAGCACAAAGCCCGCTGCTGGACTTTCACCTGGAACAGTGCGGGCCGGAGCCAAGCCGTGACCAAAGCAGGGAATTGTTTTCCAAAAACCGGCAGAATATTGCCAAAGCCGCTCAAAGCGCGGGAATGAAGCTTGAGAAATACGGGTTGAAGGCCGAAGAGTGGGTTACAAGCGGCACTGCAAGCGAAAATAGGGAAAAAAGAGTGAATGAAACGCTTGAAAACATTATTGGCGTCCACACCGACTGGCCCGTCTTCGTCCGGCATTTTATGATACTCAAAAAAGGCGGCGGGGGAAAATGATTCCCCCAGCTTTTCGCAGAATTAAACAATATTTTTAAGCACTGAAAAATACGAGAGTATGATGCCAACGAGTAAGAAAATAATCCACGTCTTGGATATTGCCGGCGGCACCGGAGAGAAAGTCGGCGCCGCGCTTAGAAAAAAGTTTCCAGACGGGAAAATCCACCACACTATCATAGACTCTTTCTCCAAAGAATATGCGCTCAAGCCAGGAAGGAAAATCGCGTTCGGAAAACCGCTTGTCGACAAGAGCACGGAGGTAAAGCGGGTAATCCACGGGGAAGGGCTTGATTTTTCCAACCCCAAGGCGCTTGGAAGCCAGCTTAGCCGGTTGCTTGGGAAAGCCGAGTTCGACGAGATTCACTTTCATATGCCCGACGGCTTCAGCGACGAGGACACTTTCGTAAGCGAGGATGAGGAGAGAATATTTTCGGAAAACAGGAAGAGGGTCGAAGACGCGGCCGCAAAGGCCGGATTGAATATGGAAAAATACGGGTTTGGGGGAAAAGGGCTTTGGAGTGCCGCAAGCGCCCGCAAGGCAGACAGGCAAACAAACGGGAGGCGGGAAAAAATTTCCAGAGCCATTAACAAAATGATTTCAAGGCACACGGATTTTTCGGCAAACGCGCACCACTACGTGGTTTTAAGAAAGCCCTAGATTACGCGCAGGAATTTCTTCGCGTGGCCTACTGGAACTACTTTCCAAAACGCTTTCTTCACCACTCCCGAATCGTCGATTAGGAAAGTATTTCGCTTTACTCCCGCGATTTTGTGTCCGAAAAAGACTTTTTCCCCATAAGAATCGTACGCCTTGGCAACCGAGTTGTCTTCGTCGGAGAGGATTTGAAAAGGTAGCTTGTACTTGGCGGCGAATTTCTTGTGCGACTCAACCGAATCCGCGCTTACCGCGAGCACCACGTAATCAAGTTTTTTTAATTGCTCGTGCAAGTCGCGAAACTCGCAGGCCTCGTTAGTGCAGCCGGGAGTGAAGTCTTTTGGGTAGAAGTAGAGGATGACTTTCTTCCCGCGCAATTTAGATAGGGTTACTTTCTTCCCGTGCTGGTCCTTTAAAGTAAAGTCGGGGGCGGCCACTCCTTCCTTAACGCTTTTTCGCATTATTATCAAACTCTTTGCGCAGTTTTAAACAGTCGGTTTCCAAATTAGGCGACTCGCTGACGAGCACGCCCTTGCACTCGTAATCCGCGAGGGCTTTCGCCAATTCCTTGTAATTAAAATCGCTTTGCGAAAACTCGAGGTGGTTCAACTCTCCCTTCTCGTTGTAGTTGATTCCGCTAAAATGGCAGTGCAAGTCCTCCAAACCGCGTTTTTTCCCCAAGTTTTTTTCAAGAAAATCGAGCGTCTTGCAAAACTCGCCATAGGAATTCTCGCCGCCATTGGCTTTAGCGTGCAAGTGCGCGAAGTCAACGCACGGCTCTACTTGCTCCAATTCCTGCGAGAGCGAGACTATTTCATTCAAGTAACCAAATTGAGCGTGCTTGCCCGAAGTCTCGGGGCGGATTTTTATTTTATTCCCGCTTGCCTTGAGCTCGTCAACAATATCAGCGAGGGCTTTCTTCACGTTGTTGTAGACAATCTTCTTGTCCATCCCTAAGTAAAACGCGGCGTGGAAAGTCAAGGAAGTTCCGCCGCACTCCCACAAGCGCGTTGCCGCCTCGACTACTCTTTTCTTGCTTGCCTCGAGCTTTTCCTTCTCGAGCGCGTTTAAGTTAATGTAGTAACTCCCGTGCGAAGTCAGGACGACGTTGTTTTCCAACGCGGCTTTTTTCACTAACGGCGCTTTTTCCTTCGACACGTTCACGGAGTGGACGAACTCGAGTTCCATTGCGCAAAGCCCGAGCGAACTAGCCTGCTTGATGCCGTTAATCGTATCGCGGGGATTGGTTGAAAGCGGAATGCCGCCAGTGCCAAAGCGAAGTTCGTCCAAGAAAATACGCCCTAGCCCCAGCCTTCCGCCTTGATGCATTCCTTGGCGACTTTTGCTTCGAGCAGTTGCTGCGAGAAACCGTCGGCCATTGCTTTTGGTCCGCAGATGAAAAATATTTTGTTCTCGAAACTCCCGCCTATTGCCTGCTTGATTTCATCAAGGGTAAACCGCCCAGTTCTTCCCTGCCAGCGTTCGGGCGGTTGAGTCAGCGTGTACTCGAAAAAAAACTTGTCTTTGTTCTTGAAGGAAAGCTTTTCGAAAAAGTCGATGAAAACCAAGTCTTCCTTCTTCTTCGTCGAGTAGAATAACCAAGATTTTTTCCCAAACGCCGCGGCGGCAGCAGACATTGACTTGAACGGCGTGACGCCGACTCCGCCCGCAATCATCACAACGTCCTTATCCGTCTTTTCGGATACGGTTAATTGAATGCATAACGGACCCGTTATCTTTATTTGTTAGCCAAATTTAAGCGACTCTAAGTAAATCGAGAAGCTGCCCTTTCGCTTGACCGTGATTTCAAAACCATTCTTGTCGAAG
>JACRGG010000064.1 GCA_016217775.1 Microcaldota archaeon | reverse complement strand
GAATCAGCCGGGATTGCGACAATAGAGGGCGGCAAGATAACGGTGCTCAAGGAAATGGGGCTGGTGAGCGAAGCGCTTAACACGGATAAGCTGATTGGCTTGCAGGGAACTGTTGGAATCGGCCACGTGCGGTACTCGACTACGGGCTCGTCGAACATCGTGAACGCCCAGCCGTTTTTCTACGAGTCGAAAAAAGGCCCTATTGCGATGGCGTTCAACGGCAACATCTTAAACTACCCGCAGATAAAAAAGGCGCTGGAGAAGAAGGGCTACTTGTTTCACACGAGCACGGACACCGAGTCCATTATTTACTTGATTGAGGAGGAGCTGCGCGCGGGGAGGGACTGGATGCAGGCGATTAGCGCGACTATGGGCCAGCTTGACGGCGCGTACTCTATTCTAATCCTCACGAGTGAAGGAAAAATAATCGCTTTTAGGGACCCCCAGGGGTTCAAGCCGTTTTGCATAGGCAGGAAGAACGGCAACGTAATCATTGCCAGCGAGTCGTGCGCGCTGGACGCGCTTGGAGTCAATTACGAGCGCGACATCGAGCCCGGCGAGATTTGCATTGTTTCAAAGAAAGACTCCAGCTCTAAGCTAGCCTTAAAGGAGCAGCACAGCCACTGCATGTTCGAGTACGTTTACTTCGCGCGCCCGGACTCGGTTATCAGCGGGCGGGTGGTTGCGGACGCGAGGTACAAGATGGGGGTTAAGCTCGGGGAAAAAAATCCGCTGCCCGGCGTGGACACGGTTATTCCAATACCGGATTCGGGGCGTAGCGCGGCGCTTGGATACGCTGATGCGACCGGGAAGAAGTACGCGGAGGGCCTGCAGAAAAACAGGTACGTGCACCGAACTTTCATAATGCCACAAGACGAGCAGAGGAAGAATATGATTAGCCTCAAGTTAAACCCGGTGCGCTCGCGAATCGAGGGGAAGAAAATCGCGTTGGTTGACGATTCGATAGTGCGCGGGAACACGATTAAGAAGATAATCAAGCTACTGCGCGCTTGCGGGGCGAAAGAAGTCCACTTATTGATAGCGTGCCCGCCCGTAATCCACCCGTGCTATATGGGCGTTGACTTCTCGACTTACAAGGAATTGATTGCCACTGACAAGACCATAGAGCAGATTCGCGACGAGATAGGAGCCGACTCGGTTTACTACAATACAATCGAGAGCTTGGTTGACGCCATCGGGTTGCCAAAAGGGAGCTTGTGCCTCGCGTGCCTGACGGGAGAGTACCCGACCAAGCACGACCCGAACGTAAAAGAATAGCGGCGTGACAAGCGTATGAACGGCGTGCTGAAAATCGGGGTTTTGGCGAGCACTAACGGAACCGACTTGGCCTCGTTAATAAAGTTTGAAAAAGAAGGAAAGCTGGATGCTAGAATCGCGCTGGTCTTGTGCAACAAGGAGTGCCCCGCCGCGGATAAGGGGAGAAAAGCCGGAATTGAAGCCCTAGTCGTCGAATCAAAGGGAAAGACTCGAGAGGAATTCGACGAACTGGTTGCAAAAGAATTGGAAAAGCGCGGGATTGAATTAATCGTATTAATCGGGTATATGCGCTTGCTGTCAACGCCTTTTGTCAGAAAATACGCGAATAAAATAATCAACATCCACCCGTCATTGCTGCCTGACTTTCCGGGAATGGATTTGGACGTTCACAGCGCGGTTATAAAAAACGGGCGCAAAACTTCCGGGTGCACCCTTCACTTTGTAGACGAGGGGACCGACACCGGACCGATAATTATTCAAAAAACTGTTGAAGTCGCAAACGACGAGACGCCGGAGTCGCTTAAGAAAAAAATCCAGCCGCTTGAGGCAATTGCATTGCTTGAGGGAATAAACGCGTTTTCGCAGGGGAAAATCAGGGTTGAGGGAAGAAAAGTGTTGTTAAGCGACGCGAATACGAGCGCGGTGCTGCTTGACGGAAGGAAATTATCCGAGAAATGCTTGGAGGAATCGAGAAAAAAATTAGAGAAAATATTGGTTAAGGAAAAGCCCCCGGTTTTGCAAGTGATTCTCGTCGGCGACGACGCGGCGTCAAAAGTCTACGTCAAGATGAAGAAGAAGGCCTGCGAGAAAACAGGGATTGCGGCCAACATTCACCACCTTGGCGGGAACACGAGCGAGAAGGAATTAATCGAGTTGGTGGAGGAATTCAATTCGGATGAGAAAACCACTGGCTTGATGATTCAACTCCCGCTTCCAAAGCACATTGACACCCGCCGCGTGTTGGAGAAAATCAGGTTGGAAAAAGACGTTGACGGACTCAACCCCGCTAATTTGGCCAAAAAGTTTGAGAAGCCCGGGTTTGTCCCAGCAACCGCCAAGGCGGTAATGCGGTTGATTGAAGAAACGGGCGTTGTTCTAGAGGGAAAAAACGCCGCGGTAATGGGAAGAAGCGTTGAAGTCGGAGTTCCCGTCAGGGAATTATTGGTTAAGAAAAAATGCGTTGTTACAACGGTTCACTCTAAAACCGAGAACCCAAAGTTGGCTACTGGCAGCGCGGATATTCTAGTTGTTGCAATAGGCAGGCCTAATCTTGTTGACGCGAGTTTCGTGAAAAGCGGGGCGGTAGTTATAGACGTTGGGATAAACAAGTTGGACGGAAAGCTGGTTGGAGACGTTGATTTTAACTCGGTCGAGAAAAAAGCCGGCTTTATTACGCCAGTCCCCGGAGGAGTCGGGCCGATGACGATTTCAATGCTGGTTGAAAACGTGGTTGAAGCATACGAAAACTCGCTGCAAAACGGATTAAAAGCATAAAAGCACTAAAAGACGAGTAATGGAGAAGCAAGCACTGGAACGCATTAAGGCAGTGCATACGGGGCTAGCTAAAACGCTTGAAGAAAAAAAACTGGAACACCACGCGCCAAAAATATTCGAGATACTGGCAGAGCATATTAGAAAAAAACGCGACACTACCTACTTTTTGGCGGATTATCTGAACACTGCTTTAGAAAACCCGGAACTCTCTCCAGAAAACAGGGCAACATACCTGCAGGCTTTGGTAAAACACCAGCAGCTGGGGCTGGACGCCAGCTTTTTGGCAGACGCGCTAAACACCGCACTAAAACACGGACACTTCAACAAACAAAACGCCGGACTACTACAAGAAACACTCGCCAAACACCAACAACAAGGACGCAAAGCAAGCTTGCTGACAGAACCACTAGGCGAGTTAATGCAAGCAATCAAAGCAAGCGAATTAACTCAAGTGCTTCAACACGCGGTGAAAAAACGCCGGACGCCAGCCCACTCACTGCTAACGCACTTGCATACTGCAATCAAAAATGGCGTGCCGGTGGAACACGCAGTGGTAATTCAAAACGAGATAGAAAAACAACTGAAAACCACTCCGACGAGCACGCTAGTAGAAAAACTATGGAAAGCACGAAAAAAGTGAAAAAAATGAGCGAAACAACAAAAGCCAACAAACAACGACTGCGTAAGAAAACAATTACGCTGCTAAAAAAACAACGCCAAAAAAGCATTTTAGAAAAAAGCAAGAGCATCTGCTCTAAAATCAGTAGGCTGCAGCAATTTAAGAAGGCTAAGGCGATAATGCTTTACTTTCCAAAAAGCGAGGAGGTCGACACCGGGTTTTTAGTCGAGAAGATTCACTGGAGCAAAACAATTTGCTTGCCGAAAATGATTGGCGGAAACTTGGCTGCAGTCAAAATCGGGAAGAACACGCGGTTCAAGACGCAAAAGTACGATGTCATCGAGCCGGTTGGTCCAACATTTGACTTGAAGAAAATTAATTTGGTAGTCTGCCCGCTCGTCGGGTTTGACGGGGAAAAAAATCGTTTGGGGCGCGGGAAAGCTTTTTTCGACAAGTTCATTCGCAAAGCGCGTAAGGCAAGCCCGAAAATCGTTTTTGTAGGCGCTGGATTTGAGCTTCAAAGAGTGAAAAAAATTCCGGCCGAGAAGCACGACGAGAAAACGGATTTTGTTGTTACGGAAAAAAAGGTTTATTAAAAACATTGAAAATAAAATGCGATACGTCAATTAATGCGCCGGAACAGGGGTCGGCATAGCTTTTTAAGTGAAAAAATTTATTCCTGCATTAACAAGCTTAAAAAATTCGCTTAATATAGTGCTATTGGTGGAAACGTGGTAAAACTAGAGGCAAGCTTCATTTCAAGGGTTCTTTACGCCTTCAAAAAAATAAATGCAGAAATTACAATTGATTCTTTAGAACACGACTTCAGCCCTCGTTTCGTCAAATATTTTGTCGAGGCAGTCCTTGACTATGAAGGAAAAGACTATGCGTTTGAGCGAGGGCGCACGGATGTAACTCTTCTCGATGAGAACAACCGCAGAATAGTCGTAATTGAAACAAAGAGGCCAAAAGAGGATTTAAACACGGAAAAATGGAAGAGCCAAGCCGGAAAATACGCCGATGCTTCAACTCGCTTTGTTGGCTTAACAAACGGCTATAGATTCGTCCTATGGGAGATTACAAGACAGGGCAGGATTCTAAAAGCAGACTTGGACTTCAAGACGGTTATTGATGAGAAAAGAGCAAGCGAAGACAAGCTTTCTACTAAGGAAATAGAGCAAATGCTCTTTCTTGGCAACATAACCAAGCAACAAGTCTGGAGCGAGGACAAATACCAGAAGTTTGACGAGTATTACGCTAAGATCGAGGTTTCGGAAGAAGACGGTTTTTCAAAACTGATTGAACAACTCAACTATATTTCTAACGACTTGCTGCGGCAATACACGTACACTGCGTTTGACGAGTATTACGCGGGATACGCGCAGTATAAGCAAACCAAAGGCGAGCTTGACGAGATAAGGAAAGCGAATGGAAAGAACTCCAAGCAGGCGGCGGACATAGCGCGATTCGAGCTGAAAACCGAAGGCAAGTACAAGAAGTACGCAACGTTTTTCGGCTACTATTTTTGGAAAGCGGTTTCCAACAGGCCTGACGATGAGGAAGAGGAAAATAAGTGAGTATTCTGCCAAGAGTCCGTTTACCTGCTTTTGAACAGGCTGCTTTTCATCAGGATTTGCGAAGACAAGGGATTATTGAGCAAAAAAATATCGAATGGCGGCATAGAAAAACTGCGCGAGCAGCTTGCAGAGCCAATACTTGGCGATACCGGGGTTTTCAAACAAATAGTGCAGTTTTCGTACGGCGGGGCGAAAAACATTTACTCGCATTTTTACGAAAAAGACAATCCTCTGGACTGGTATGAAACCGGGGACGGCGAGCTTGACCGCGCCCTCAACCGCGTGCTTTGGATTCTCAACCAATTTAATTTCGCGAAAGTAGACCGCGATATTCTCGGCAAGCTCTACGAAAAATACTTGCCTAAAGAAGAGAGAAAACGCTTAGGCGAGTTTTATACCCAAGATGAAGTTATTGACTACATTCTTGACGCAGTCGAGTACTCGCCTTCAAAGGCGATAGAAAGCAAGGACTTGATTGACCCCGCCTGCGGTTCCGGCGGTTTTCTAGTCAGAGCCGCTCGCAGGCTGATTGCACGCCACGCCGTCAAGTTCGGCAAGGCAACGCCAAAAGAAGCGCTTGACAACAAGCGCTGGCAGGAGGTCTACAGCCGGCTCACGCCGAAAGAATGCGAGGAAATAGTGAATTCCGTGGCGCAGCACGTTCACGGCTTTGACATCAACCCGTTCGCGGTAAGCATTACTGAAATGAACTTGCTTTTCCAAATCGTCGACTTATACTCAAAGGCCGCGAAAGCCAACAACTCGTTTAAAGTCCCGCGCTTCAAGGTTTACGAAACTGACTCGCTTGAAAAACCTACTGCGCAAACCAACCTCGCGCAATTCTACGGAGCCACCGGCAAAAGCCTGGCAAAAGACAAGGACGCCACAGACGAACTCAAAAACAAAAAATACGATTTTGTAGTCGGGAATCCGCCTTATGTTCGTCAAGAAGAAGTAAAGAACAAACTTCAGCTACAAAAAGATTTCTCCGAAGTTTATGATGGGCGAGCAGACCTTTTCGTATATTTCATAGAACTTGGAATAAAACTCCTAAACGAAAAAGGTAGTCTTAGTTATATTACCTCGAATAAGTTTATGAAAACAGGCTATGGCTTAGGAACAAGAAGGTTTATCCTAGACAATACAAACATAAGCCAAATAATCGATTTTGGAGATTCTAAGATTTTTGAGGACGCTACAAATTACCCGTGTATTTTTGTGATCAATAAACCAAAGAATCCACGCCAAGAAATCTCGGGAGTAAATATCACCGATAAGACATTGTTGAAGGTAAACGAACTCTATGAGATCCTTGCGCTCATTCATAAGAAAAGAAGTAACATTCAAGGGGTTGACTTTGTTGAATTAACGCAGGATGCGCTTTCTGCTGAGAAATGGCAGATAATCTCCGCTGAAAAATCCAAGATTATCACCAAGATGAAAACTGTTGGAAAGCCACTTTATCCAACGTATTCTGAAGAGGTCATTATTGGAATGAGAACAGGCTACAATGACGCGTTCATTATTGATAATCCAGAAGAGTTTGAAGAGGAGTTAATCAAGAAGGTTACGACTGGAAGGGATATTGAGCCCTTTGCGGTTAAATCGACCAAATACTGTATTTACTCGAAGGACAATGATGAAAAGTTAATTCCAAGAGCCATAAAGCACTTATCAAAATTCAAGGCAACTCTTGAAAATCGTGCGCAGTTCAAACAAAGACCAGAGATGAAATGGTTTGAAATCGAACAACCAGTTTCCAAAGAGAAATTTGAAATGCCAAAGATAATGACTCCGGCAATTTCTGAGAAGAATTCATTCTATTTTGACGAAAATGGCCTCTATTGTTTTGACAGTTGCAATATGATTTTTCCAAAACCAGCAAAGAAAGATTTTGCATACTACTTAACAGCCGTTCTAAATTCAAAGGCAATTTTTTTTGTCCTGGCAAACGTTAGTCCATATGTTCAAGCCAAGTATTTTACATATAAACCACAGTATTTGAAGCCGTTGCCGATACCAAAATATATTGAGAACAACTCGAAATGCAAGAAAATAGCCGAATTATCCAGGCAACTTCATCTTTTCCTCAAAAAAAATCCAACCGACGAGGAAGAAAAACCAATAGCAGATATGAAGAATCAAATTGACGGCCTTGTTTTCGATCTTTATGGGTTAACTGAAGAGGAACGCAGAATTATTGAAAAAGCGGTTAAAGCATAAGTAAAAGCATTGCATTTGCTTCATTAGTTTCAAACAGAATTGTGCCCCCTAGATGTCGGTTTTAGCGTGCCCCCTAAAAGAATATTAGTTTAAATACTTAACGATGCCATCGTTAAGTTTATAAACAACTTTGAATACGTATTGTTAATGGACTTGGAGGATCTACTGTACTTGCAAAACCCGTGGTGGGAAGACGGGTGGAAGCCCGCTTTCATTAACCGGGAGAAGTACGCCAGCCAAATGCTGGAAAGCCTTTCCAACAAAAACATTGTTTTCTTGAAGGGATTAAGGCGGACGGGAAAAACCACGCTGATGAACGCGCTGATAAGCAAGCTGGTTTTGGAAACGCAGCCGGAAAAAGTTTTTTACGCCTCGCTTGACGCAATAGCGTTCAACAACCTAAGCATCCTGGAGGTAATAGACGAGTACAGGAAAATCCACGGGATTAAAGCAAAGGAAAAAGTTTTCCTGTTTCTTGACGAGATAGCGGCAAAGCAGGATTACGAGCAGCAGCTGAAAAACTTGTACGACTTTCATAACGTAAAGGCATTCGCCTCAAGCTCGACGCAGTCATTCCACGCCGCGAAAAAAGGGTTTTTGACGGGAAGGATGACGGAAATAGACGTAAGCCCGCTTGATTTTCTTGAATACCTGGATTTTAGGAAAATACGCCTTGATGAAAAAGACGCGCGAATGCAGGAAGCGCATTTTGAGGAATACCTCAAAGACGGAGGAATGCCCGAGT
>JACRGG010000061.1 GCA_016217775.1 Microcaldota archaeon | reverse complement strand
TTTGGTTTCAGGGTTAGTAATGTCTCCTGTAAAGAATTTCGTGTTTGGGTGATTGCGGATATACGTGTTTTGGGCGGGTTCCCAAAATTCATTAGCTGCGGTTATGCTGAATCCAGCCTGCTCAAAGCCCTTGCTTAACCCGCCGCAGCCGGCAAACAAGTCCAATACGCGGTATCCATACATCAAGTTCCACCATTCAAAGTAATAACAAAGCACTGGCGTTTAAAAACGCTTACAGACCCCTATTCCGCCTAGAGTTAAACTTGTAGCGGATTTAACAAAAAAGTATCTCACCTGCAGTTATCGCCCAAACGGGGTTTTCCACTACCGCCTCAACTCTCCCGACGGCCTTGAAATATGGGGCAAGTGGGTATTCAAGGAAATTGACGAGCCTAAAAAAATCGTTTTCGTCAGTTCTTTCTCGGACGAGCACGAGGGAGTCTCGCGCCACCCTTTGAGTCCAACGTGGCCGCTTGAACTGCTTTCAACCGCGCTGTTTAGCGAATCAAACGGCAAGACGACCATAACGATAAAATGGACTCCACTCGATGCAAGCGAGCAAGAGCGCGAGACGTTCAACGCCGCGTTTGAAAGCATAAACAAAGGCTGGAGCGGAACATTCGAGCAGCTGGAAGAATACCTGAAAAAAGCCGGCAAATAACTTCCTTTAATTTTTTTTTCTTTTAATTTTTTTCTTTTTCTAACCGCAGGGGGGGGTGCCTTGCATTATTTCAGGATTTTTTTCGCCGCTTCAAGAAATCCTTTCGCCCAGCCAGTGACTTCCTCGGCGGACTTGTCGGAGTAGATAAGCCCGTAATCCGCGTCCTTTCGCAAGTTCATACAGTCCCTAAAACGCTGGAAGTGGCTTTCCCTCTAGAATGCCCTCATCAACAAACAATGCCTTAAGCGCAATGGAAAGGCACGCGTGGCTCTTCTCCCGATAGCCTTTGCTTAAGACAAGGGCTTTAGCAGTATGAAACATTGAATAATACGCTTGCACAGTCGCCCACTTTGGGTTGTTCTCCTTAATCGATTTCTCTGCGCTCGCAAGATCGAATGAAGCTGCGTCAATCTCCTTCTTAACCAAGTCAGGCTGGACACTTATTTTCTCCAGCTTTCCTTCCTCAAGGCAGTTCTTGAACCTGCTATCCACTCTCATCACTCCCGTAAAGCTCGATGCCAGCGTTAATCCTGCCGTAAAGAGGCTTGTCGCCCTTCTCCAAGCGCGCGTACTCCGCGCCGTCGAGTAAAATCGCCTGAATCTGCGGATTGTCGGAAACAATGCGCCGCACTCTGTCCTTTTCCCTAGTCAGCACAAACAAGTCCACATCGCTTTTCTCGCCGTTTCGGCCCTGCGCGCAGCTCCCGAAAAGAACCACTCTTGCGGCAAGTGGCGCGATTTTCTCTATTAACGGCATTAAGCTACTAATGGCGGTGAAGACCTTAAACTGCCGCAAAAGCGGGTTGCCGTCATTTCTTTTGTAAAAAAGCATCTTCCCTTTCCGGGTTTGCTTGAGAAAACCGATTCTCGCGAATGCATTGAGGATGCTGTTCGCAGAGCCAGTGCTCACCCCCGACTCGCGGGCAATCTGCCGCTCGAAAAGCTCGCCGTCCTTTTCCGAAATGAAATTAAGCACCTTCATCTCGGTTTTTGAAAACAAATTCAATTTTTTGAACATATGATTATTATTTTGAGCAATGAATATAAGGCTTGCGCTTTGGCTGAAAATAGCTGACTTGAAATAAACAGAAAAAATAATAAAAAAAGAAGAAAAAGGAGGAGCAGGAGGGCTCTTCCTCGCGTTTTGAAAAAAGGTTTTCCAAGGCTTAGAATTGAATGGCTTTTATTCCAATTGCCTGGGAGACTTCCTGCTTCTTGGCTGCTTCCCTTCCCACGATGTGCGGGCTGGTGATTCCAGTCAGGATTGAAGTGACGATTATCTTGTCGCCCATTTCCGGGTCAATCCTAGCGCCCCACTTTACGTAAGCGTTGCGGTCGAAAGTGTCGGTAACGCCTTCTCCGACCTTAATCGCGTCGCCCAAAGTTAATTGAGGCCCGCCAGTAATCAAGATCAAAGCGCCTTTCGCTCCAGTGTAGTCAACGTCAAGCAACGGGTGCTCCAACGTGCTCTTGATGGCATTCTCGACTCTCTCGTTGCCTTTTCCCTCGCCGATGCTAATCATTGCAACTCCCGCGTTGCCCATAATCATTCGCAAGTCCGCGAAGTCAATGTTCATCAATGAAGGCAGCATTACCGTGTCCGCGATTCCCTTAATGCTTCTAGCAACTAAAGTGTCCGCAACCGCGAACGCTTGGTTCATAGGCAAGTTCGGCACGTAGCTGACTAGCCTGTTGTTGTCGATAATGACGACCGTGTCGCAAAACTCGCGGAGTTGGTCCAAACCCCAGTCCGCCTTGTCCAACCTCGCGCGCTCGAGTGCAAACGGGTAAGTAACCATTGCAACCGTAATCGCGCCCGATTCCTTGGCGATTTGCGCCACTACGGGTGCCGCTCCAGTGCCCGTTCCACCACCCATTCCGGCGGTGATGAAAACCAGCTCGCTGTTTCCAATCAATTGCCTTAACTCCTCTCGGTTGCTCTCCGCGGCCTTCATTCCAACTTCGGGGAATCCCCCGGCGCCCAGGCCCCTGGTCGTGTTTTTTCCAATCAATACTCTCTTGTCTGCCTCTACCATCTTCAAGTGGTTGGCGTCGGTGTTAATCGCGATAGTCTCGGCGCTTTTCAGCCCCATTTTAGTCAGCCTGTGAACTGTGTTCGTCCCGCCTCCTCCAACCCCGACGACGGTTATCTTCACGTGAGTCAATTCAACTCCGGTGCTATTAGCTTGCGTTGGTGAGGGCGCCGCAAGCCGTAGCGCGTCTTGTATTAAAGAATCCATTTATTTCACATCTCCTGCTCCAGTGGGTATAAAGGGCGCGTCCTCCGAACGGGTTTATCAAAAATATTTTGCGGATTTTCTTAATTCCCGAAACCGGTTTTTTCGCTCTTTATAAAACCCAATCAATCCTAGCTTATAAACCTTGCGCTTCCCGTATATCGAAAAATATGGTTTTACGCGGTTTCCTGATGGTTTTTGATGTTTCTTGATAAATCGGGCTTGTTTGATATGCGACCATATGCTCTTATATACTACTCTTGCGTAAGTTTTGGGAAGGTTCATGGCAGATTCAGAGTCTTTTTTAGTAACCGTTCCGGGCGAGTGGACGCTAGAAAAGCACGCGGTTGACAAGCGAAAATTCAGTTCAGTCCAAGACTTCATCCGCGAATTAATCCGCCGGGACATCGAAAACTACGACAAGGAACAGCAAGCCGCCGCAAACGCGGGCAACAAATAAAATCCAGCAAAAAACTAGTTTTTTTTCTAATTTATTCTTCCAAATACATTTTTGCGCTCGTAATCATTCCGGCAATTCCTTGGAACGAATCCCGCGCCTTCCT
>JACRGG010000060.1 GCA_016217775.1 Microcaldota archaeon | reverse complement strand
GGCCGAACGGCTCGGGAAAAAGCAACATCGTCGACGCGCTATTATTTTCCTTCGGCGAGAGCCGGCTTAAGGCAATGCGCGTGAAGAAAATCAAGGACCTCATTTTCAAGGACCACGCGTCAACCGAAGTCAAAGTCGAATTGATTGACGGCGCGGCCAAGCACGAGATTATGCGCGCGGTGAGAAAAGACGGCAAGACGAAGTACGCGTTGGACGGCAAGCGAGTGAAGAAATACGTTTTGGAGGAATTCCTCGCCAAGCACGCGGTTTCCTTGGAGAACATAATCAAGCAGGGGGAAGTCGAGCGCATCGTCGAGATGAGCGCGCAAGACCGCCGCGGGCTGATAGATACTGTTGCCAACGTTTCGGAGTACGAGCAGAAAAAGCAGGAGGCTTTCAGGGAATTGAATCAAGTCGACTCAAAGCTTCGCGAGGCTGGCACGGTGCTTAAGGAGCGCGAGGAGTACTTAAAGGACTTGGAGGCAGACCGCCAGGCGGCGCTAAAGTTCCAGGAGTTAAAAAAAGAATCAGATTCACTCAAGGCGACTCTCGCGCAGTTTGACTTGAAGCAGAAAACCGCGCTGCAAAAAACTTTGGTGGAGTCGATAGCGCAGTTCGAGAAGCAGCTCTCGCAAGTCCAGTCGCTGGTGCAAAAGGCGGGCAGGAGCATTGAGGAAAAAACCGCGTTGGTCGAGAAAATAAATTCCGACATTCTCGCAAGCTCCGAGGGCGAGCAGCTTAGCCTCCAGCGCCAAGTAGACGAGCTCACCTCGTCAATCAAGTACAACTCGCAGCTTATTGCGACAAAGGCCGACGAGGAGAGGAAGCTCGGCGAGAAAATCAAGGAAGTCAAGCTCGAGCTTCAAAAAACTTCGGAAGAGCTCAAAGGAATTTCCACCCAAGCCTCCGCGGCAACCCAGTCGCACTCCGCGCTCAAAAAGCAAGTCGCGCAGTTTTCAAGCGAGCTATCCGAATTGATTAAGGCGTCAGACGCGTTTTCCAACAAGGCGTTTTCATCGCGTGCCACTATTGAGAAAACAACCGAGGAGCTCTTATTGAGCAAAGAGCGTTTGGCTAACGCGTCCGCGCAGGAAGGCAAGCAGTCGGAATTGCTTAAAGTGCGCAAGGCCGATTTGGAGAAGTTAAGCGCGGTCAAGCAAGCGGATTACTCGAAGGAAAAATTCAAGCTCTCGCAATTAAAAAACGAGTTGGAGAAATCATCCTCCGGTGCGGAGAAGCAGTTAAGCGACTTGTTCAAGGCAGAATCCGAGTTGAACAAGGAGCTCCCGGACTTGGACGACGAGATTAATTCCCTGCGCGGCAAGTCCTCGGAGATTTCCGCAATGCTGAAAAACCTCTCGCCAAAAGATTTTCAGCCAAAGCTTTTGGTTGAAGCCCTCCAGAAAGAAGTTGACGGAATTCACGGAACCCTAGATTCCCTGATTTCCTACAAGGCGGAGTTCACCGTGCCGGTTCAAGTGGCTCTCGGCGCGAAATCAAATTTTGTCGTCGTCGATTCTGCAAAGAACGCGCAGGCCGCCATTTCGTTAGTCAAGAAAAAAAACTTGGGGCGCGTGACTTTCATTCCCCTTGATTCAATAAAGTACCACGCGCCATCCGCCGAGCACAAGTCGCTTCTCGACGCTAGCGGGAGCCAAGGCTTTTTGTTGGACAAGCTTTCTTTCGACTCCAAGCACGCCGCGGCCGTTAATTTTGCCCTCTCGAATACCTTGTTAGTCAACTCGCTTGAAAACGCGGGGAAGCTCCTTGGAAAAACCCGCATTGTTACACTCGAAGGAGAGTTGCTGGAGCAAAACGGGTTGATGACGGGCGGGAATTACAAGACTAAAATCAATGCGGGAGAGCAGCAGAAAAAGCTAGTCGAGCTGGAGAAAACCTTGGAGGAGGCCCTTGGCAAAAAAGAGGAGACGGTTTCAAGGCTTTATTCCGCGCGCGAGCAAATCAGCGAGACGAGAAAAAAACTCGCGTTGGTTCAAGCCGAGCTAAACCCTGTTCTCGCGCAGTTAAAGGTGGTCGAGGCAGGCGAGAAAACCGAGGAGGAAAGGCGGAAGTCCGCCGATGCCGCGGCCGATAAGATAAGCAGGGAAATTTCCGTTTTCCAAAAATCAATCGAGGAACTCTCCGGGGAAAAATCAAAGTTAAGCCGCGCCATTGCCGACTTGAGCAACAAATTGGCTCTCGCCCGCGAGCAGACTGCGGTTGAGAAGGACAAGTCCTTGGACGGCGCGCTTAAGGAAAAGCAGGAGCAGACGAGTTCTCTGAAAATAAAGTTCGCGGAAGTCGACAACCAGCTAAAGGCGCTGTTGTCGGAGAAAGGCGTTTACGAAAAGCAATTCGAGTCCTTGAAAAAACAGGAGTCCGAGGCGCTTGCGTCCGCGAAGGAGCACTCCGATGCGCTAATGCGCGCGGAGGAACTCGTCTCAAAGCACAAGGTGTTGCTTAAGGAAAAAAGCGACGAGCAAAAGAAGATTTCGGGCAAGGTGCGCGGGCAAGTCGAGGAGAAGGAACGCGCGCAAAAAGACGTGCTTAAGCTAGGCGACCAGAAGGCAAAACTCGAGTTCGAGAAGGACAAGTGCGATCGCGGACTATCGGTCTCCAAAATCAAGAAGGCCGGGGTTGACGTCCAGCTGGACAACGCGAAGGCCGAGGCGCTAAAGTACGACGGGATTAAAGCCATTACCGATAAGGCGGATGAAATGCCGGGCGTTGCGCAAAAAAGCCTCGAGGCGGACAAGCAAATCAAGGCGCTTGGCACGGTGAACCTAAAGGCGGTCGAGCAGTACGACGAGAAAGTAAGCGAATTGAAGGAAAAGCAGAAGCTTGTGGAGAAGCTCTACCAAGAGAAGGAATCCGTAATCAATTTAATCAATGAAATCGAGGGGAAGAAAACAAGCTCGTTTATGCGAGTCTTCGAGGCGGTAAACAAGAACTTCAAGAAATTATTTTCGCAAATCTTCCCAGGCGACGGCACTCTCTACTTGGAGAACCCAGAAAAACCGTTTGACGGCGGCCTCACTATTGAAGTCAAGCTAACAAGCAAGGACGTGAAGTACCTCGAGTTGATGAGCGGGGGGGAAAAATCCCTCGTCGCACTCGTCTTTCTCTTCGCCATCCAAACTTACAAGCCGACCTCGATATACATTCTCGACGAGGCGGACGCGGCACTCGACCAGGAGAACTCGCGCAAGCTCGCGTTATTGCTTAACGAACTCTCTAAAGAATCCCAGTTCCTGGTAGTCTCGCACAATCCCTTCGTCTACAAATCCGCGGACTGCCTCGTCGGGGTTGCAATGACCAAGTCCGGAAGCAAGCTGGTGCAAGTCAAGCTCGAGGAAGGAGAGGACAACGTAACGCGAGCGGTGACAACAGTAAAATAATTGCAGAAAAATAATAGCCGAAAAATAACAACAGAAAATCCGCGCAAAACCAGCGATTAGTAATCTTTTTATACTTGTTTACTTGTAAACATTTAGGTGGTTTTAATGCACGTTAATGCAAGCTTTCGCGATGTGGATGAACATATTTTTAGGGAATTCAAGTCGGTTCTAGCCAGGCGCGGCATCAAGGCTGGAGAGGGGCTTAATGAGGCGCTAGCGCTTTTCATAAGCCGCTTTAGGGAAAAGCCACGCAAGAAATTAGGGTTGCTTGACTTTAAGCCAATTGACTTGGGCAAGGCGGGAAGGCACGCGAGCCGGGAAATTGATGATGTAGTCTACGGTGGTTGAATTGGCGGTCTTTCTGGACTCAAGTGTGCTTATTGCCTGCTCTATTTCTTCCGACGAGCTCCATCCTAAGGCAGTGCAGTTAATGCGCTCAATCGACGGCGGTGAATACGGCTCTGTTTTCTGCTGCGACTACGTTTTCGACGAGACGATAACGTACATCTTGCGAAAGACTAACGACAGGAAAAAAGCCGAGGCGTTTGGCAACTGGCTGTTAGGCGCGCAAATCACGCTTTTGTACACTAACCGCGACCGCTTTAACAGCGCGTGGGAATTATTCAAGAAAACAAGGGGCTTAAGCTTCACCGACTGCGTGATTGCCGCAACCTGCATTAGCGAGGGAATAGCGCACTTGGCGACTTTCGACTCGGGCTTTCGCCAAATAACTTCAATCCGCTTGCTTGAATGACTGCAGAAAAAACAAAAACTGCTTTAATTGTTTGTGATTAAATGAAGAAAATTCCTCACGACCCGAATGAATTGCTTTCGGTAATTGATGGCGACAATCGGGAAATTCGCCGTGCAACAAGGCGGGAAGTCCACGAAAATTTTTTGCTGCATAGGGAAGTCTACGCTTATTTAATCAACTCGAAAAAACAACTTTTGTTGCAGCAGCGTTCGGACAACAATCTTTGGGACCACGCGGTTGGCGGGCATTTTCCATTCAATCAAAATTATTTGCAGGCGGCGCAAAGAGAGTTTCAGGAAGAACTCGGGGTTAATCTAGGCGAAAAAGAATTTTCACTGCTGGGAATATGCAAAATACTTTCAGAACACAACAACCGGCGCGAGCAGAGGTTAGCCGGCGTTTTTTTTAGTCAAAAAAGACATTCCATTAAAGGACTTTAAAATAGACTTGGATGAATTAACTAGAGTAAAATATTTTTCCAAACAAGAATTATTGAAGCTCCTTTCAAGCAAGCAAAAAACAATTGCCCCATCGTGCGAGTACGTAATCAAAAAATTTATTTTAAAACACTTGGATTAAAACGCGTTCAAGCATTGGTGCTTTGAATGAAGAAACAACGAAAGAAATTAGGCTTGCTTGACTTCAAGCCAATTGATTATGGCGTGGGTTCTGAAAAGTCAAGCAGTGAAATAGATGAAGTAGTATACGGCGCCTAACTTCAATTACTCTCTTTCCATCGCGCACGCTCCCGTCCGAGCCACTTGCCTTAGCCCAAACGGCTTTAGCAATTCCACGAACGAGTCTATTTTCCTGCTTTCCCCAGTGACTTGCGCGACAAGCGTTTTTGGCGCAACATCAACTATCTTCGCGTCAAAGGCTTGCGCGTAAGAAAGCACCTCGCTTTTGGCATTAAAGTCCTTGACAAAGACTTTAACAAGCGCGGTTTCACGCTCGATGCAATTATTTTCATCAAGCCTAGAAACTTTAATCACGTCAATTAATTTCG
>JACRGG010000058.1 GCA_016217775.1 Microcaldota archaeon | reverse complement strand
GTTGACTTT
The DNA here is from genome assembly GCA_016217775.1 of Microcaldota archaeon. Lineage (GTDB taxonomy): Archaea > Micrarchaeota > Micrarchaeia > Norongarragalinales > UBA97 > JACRGG01. The sequence continues at coordinate 3,663 of JACRGG010000058.1, read as the reverse complement.
ACCGGCGCGACCGGAGTTCTCCTGCACATTACGGGTGGAGCCGATATGACTCTAGGCGAGTGCAATTCGATTGGAGAAAAACTCACTGAAAAAGTCGACCCGAAGGCAACCGTTATTTGGGGCGCTAGGCTTGACCCGAGTTTCGAGGGCAAGATTGAGGCAATCGCCATTTTTACGGGAATTAGGAGTCCGTACATCCTAGGCAAGCAAACCTTCAACTCCGGCTCGGGTTCCAGTTCAGGAAAACCAAGCGGTAAAAGCGGCAGGGGACGAGGCGAAGTAGAAGACATTACTTTTTTATAGCTTGAATGGCTAGATTGTCGTTTATAGCGCGTGGGAATGTTGATATGACTGTTTACAGGACGGGGCAGGGTTTGTTGGGCAGAAGCGTTGTTGAAACGCGTATTGCCTCTAAATTATTGCTTCTCTGCGGCATTATTTTGCTCGTTACAATGCCTTCTTCTCCTCTCGCGCTTACTCTTGGCGGAATATTTTCCAGAGAAATCGGCTTCTTTCTTACGATGTTGGGCGTGATTTTGTTTGTCATCTACCAGTGAGTTGCGGCTTCAATTACAGCATAACCGCTTCATCCAATTTTTTCAAATACTTCTTGGTTTTCTGCTGATAGTATTAGCGCAATTATTCTTTTCACAGCAGCCGGCATTAGACAAGGTTACGGGAAGCGTTCTCATTGTAGTAATAGCCGTTCTTTCCATAATATTATTCAACCAAAAACTGATTGATATAGAAAATTCTGTCGGGCGATAAGAAGCCCTGTTTTCTCAAATTAGTTTTCCAAATATTTTTCTACCGTTTTCTTTGCCTGCTCTCTTTTCTTGTGGTGCGTTTTCAAAAACGCGGTTATTTTCTCGATTAGGATTTGCTTTAATTCTCCGGACAAGAGTTTTCCGCTCTTGTACTCGTCGTGAATCGACTGGAGTTTCTTGTCATCGGGCTCCAGCCCGTACTTAAGCATTTGAAAACTAACATCCACGCCGGGATTCCCGCCGAGTTTCCTGTGCTCCTCAATAGTGTCGCGACCGCCGGAAAACGCGTATTTTTTTACTTTCTTCTCCGCTTCTTCCGCGGAATCGGTCAAAGCAATGTAGCTAGTCTCGTCCGACGAGCTCATCTTCCCGCCTTTTAATCCCGGCAGAAAGCTGTGGTAAGTCGAGCTTAATTGCGTGAATGAATATTCCTTAATTCGCGTGCTCAAGTCGCGCGCCAAGCGCAAGTGCGGGTCTTGGTCAACGCCGACTGGGACGACGGTTGGAATTGGCTTGCCCTCGAATTCTTGCAACTGCGGGTGGAGCATATCGGAAGCCTGCAATAGCGCGCTAGCCATTTTCCCCGGCGTAATATCGTCTCCGTAAACCGCGCGAAACTCGTTGAAAGTCGCGTGGCGTGCGAGCAACGCGGCGAGAGCGTAGTAAGCGCTTGCTTTCCTTCCGTCGCTAGAACGATTTGACTGGAAGTAAAAATCGCATTTTGATAAGTCTAGTCCAAGCGCAGCGTAATTCGTCAAGTACTCCTCAACCGCAGTCTTTCGTAATTGCGCAAGGTCCGGGTTTCGCGAGTTGTACGCCTCGACGTCCGCAACCGCCAAGTAAACCCTGGCGCCGAGTTTTTGGTAGAAAATAATTTGGTCCGCGACGAGCTTGTGCCCGAAGTGGAATTTCCCGCTCGGCATTAGCCCCGTCATCATAGCAAACGGTTTTTTTCCGGAGTGCGCCGCGAGTATTTTCTCGAAGTCGCGGTGCGCAAACACGATTTTCCTCCTGAACAACGCGTTTTTCTCGAATTCCGCGGGCAAGCCGCTAGTAGGCTTCAACCCGAATTCCGCCATTAGCTTCCCGTAGTCTATTTCTCCCTTGACTTCCCACGGGGTTACTATAAAGTCCTTGTTCATTTCCAAAACCATTTTTTGCTTCTTTTCAATTGCGTAAAACCATTAGTTTTCGTAGCGTTAATAATGTTTTCCCCCAATAACTATTTGTTAGCAGGGTTTAGTGGCGCGGATGGGCTTAAAGGTTTTTTGCGGGAGTGCAAGCGCTAGCCTAGCATCCGACGTGACCAAGCTGCTTGGCGTATCGCTTGGGAAAATGGACGTAACGAAGTTTTCCGACGGCGAGACTCGCGTCGTCCTCAACGAGAGCGTTCGGGGAAGCAATTGCTTCATCATCCAGTCGACCAGCACTCCAGTGAACGAGAATTTAATGGAATTATTCCTCTTAATTGACGCGCTAAAGCGCGCGAGCGCGAAGAAAATCGTCGTCGTAATGCCGTACTACGGCTACGCGCGCCAAGACCGCCTCGTTGACCGCAGCTGCGTGAGCGCGAAGGTAGTCGCGAATTTCCTGCAGGCAAGCAAGATTGACGCGCTGGTTACAATCGACTTGCACTCGAGCCAAATCACCGGGTTTTTCGACATTCCAATCGACGACTTGAAGGCAGCAAACTTATTCGCGGATTACTTCAAGAAAAAAAATCTTAAGGATGCCGTAGTAGTTTCACCTGATGCCGGGGGAGTGGTGCGCGCGAGAAAGCTCGCGGAATTGCTTAACGCGCCGTTTGCCATCATCTACAAGCACAGGCCGGCGCCCAATTCAGTCGGAGAAACCCGGCTGATTGGAGACGTCAAAGGGAAGAACTGCATTATGATTGACGATATGGTGGACACTGGCGGCTCGCTTGCCAAGGCAAGCCAAGCGTTGATTGATGGCGGGGCGAAAAAAGTCTTCGCGTGCGCTACTCACGCAGTGCTTTCGGGCAAAGCTATGGAAAACTTGTCGAAGTCTTCCCTGCAGGAAGTTGTCTTCACGAACACGATTTCGCACAAGGGATTGTCGAAGAAATTTGTTTTCCTAAGCATCGCGCCCTTATTGGCGGAGACGATAAAGCGCATCGACAAGGACAAGTCGGTGAGCGAATTATTCGAGCAGTGGCCGATTGGCTTGAATAATTTCTAGCATTCGTTGAGATTAATATTTTTTTGGCAAAAGGGTTAGTAAAATGTCTTCTTCAAACAAAATCATTGTTCCAACCGTGATGAGCACCCAGCACCCGGACAACGTGCACCCCCCGTTTTTCGCCGAGTCCCCCTCGTTGGGCGGCGAGGACGAGATTCAGGAAGCGTACTACGCGTTTTCCCACTTGGGCGCGGACGAGCAGTTGTGGGACTGCGAGGGGAAGGAAACCGATTCCTACGTTGTAAAAAAATTGTTGAGCAAGTACCCCGATTTTTTCATTGAAAACAAGCTAGGCAAGCAAGTCTTCCTCACTCTTCGAGTGCCAAACCCGTCAATAGAAAAAGCCGAGGGCAAGATTCTCCTGGAGACTCTCGAGAGCATTCCGCGCTCGTTTGACGTAGCGAAATTGTTTTACGGGGAGGACATCGCGCCCATTTTCGAGGCCGTCCTGCCGATGACTACCAGCACCGCCGACATCAACCGGATTTATTTGTACTACCGCGATTTTGTCGCCGGAAAGCAATCCAAATCGTTTGACGGCGGGATTAAGATAAGCGAGTGGGTCGGCGAGTTCAAGCCCGAGCAAATCAACGTCATCCCTCTATTCGAGGCGAAAGAATACGTGTTGAATGCCCACAGCGTCCTGCGCGAGTACTTAAAGGACAAGAGGCAAATCGAGCACCAGCGAGTTTGG
>JACRGG010000059.1 GCA_016217775.1 Microcaldota archaeon | reverse complement strand
CTCGAGAGAAAGCACCCTCGTTTAATCAAGGCACTGCAGGAACCAGTATTGCTCCTTGACGAAACCGCTTCAACTGGATTGTCTTTAGATACTCTCCGAGAGTTTCTGAACAAAGAGATGGGCGCTAAAAGCGTTCATACTGCAGCGTTTTCCGCAGCTCATAAGATGGGGCTTGAAAAATCCCCGGATTTTCTTGGAAGCATAATTGATTTCAATCATTCTTCTTCCTCTTCCGTTCTTTACATTAGCCGAGGGAAGATAAAAACCAAAGCTGCTGAAAAGCTCCACGAGGCGTTTAACGAGCTTTTAAAGGAAATTAATTAATTTACTTTCGCGCTGTTCAGCTTGTACTTTAACTCGATTGCCGAGCCGATTCCGCAGATTAATGCGATTGCGGGGAAGACGTACTCGCGCACGTCGCTGCCGAAAATAATCTCGAAGCTGTAAATGGCGAGGAACGCGCTGCCGATTAAGGAAAACACGCTAAAGTACAATTCCAGCTTGGATCTCCTGGCCTTTATCGTCTCCGTGATTTGAATGACCCACCCGAACGCGAAGAACGCGAGGCCCAAGAATCCAACCCACGCCTTGGTCAAGATGACGCCAAGCCCGAGTGAAAGAAGCCGCGACTTTCCTTTCTTCCCCCTATTGGCCAAAACAGTGTTTTCCTTGTGGATTAATTTGCTGTGCGCCTCGATGAGCGCGCTTGCGGCAACTAATATGCTGAAAACCGCGAACACCAAGTCGTCCTGAATGACCGCGAAGTTAAGCGTTAACAGCCCGCCGATTATCGTGCATATGGAGAACCACAAGTTGACCTCGGATTTTTTAGAGTCAATCGTCTTTTTTGACTGCACGAACCAAGCCAGGGCGAGAAACGCCATTCCGATTACGCCGGACCAAAGAAAACTCATTTTCGTTTTTTTCCCCAAGCAGTTATTTGCTAAAAAGAACTAATCCTTACTTTCTTCTCTTCTTCCCGCGCTTTCTCCCGCCTCTCTTTTTGCCGTTTCCAAGAATCTCTGCGGCATTCACGACGGGCGGCTTGCCCTGCACTTCCAAAAGCTTGTACCTTACTTCAATCAACGCGCTTGCAGCAACCAGCGTGGACAAGACCGCGAATGTAGTGTTCGCCTCGATAAAACTGTATTCAATCATAAAAATGCCGCCTATGGTGTTAAGCACGGAGAACCACAGGCTGAACCCGCTGGTGCGAGTCTTGATTGTCTTAACCGTGGACAAAATCCACGCTAGGGACATTAGCCCAAGGCCCAATAATCCGACCCAAGCAATAGCCATTCAACATCACTAACAAGAGCTAACCGAAATTAGTATAAAAACGTTGGTAAACAAGGCGGTTTTGCGCGAGAAAGATATGCGCGAATTAAGCCGCGCTAGATTTCAACTTCAAACAATGCAACCGGCATTTGCAGCCCAAAATTCTCCAAAACAACGGGGCTTGCTTCCCCCACAAACCCGATTTTCTTCCCGCCGACTAATACCGCCGCGCTCCGACCTGCAATAAACTGCGGGAAATCGTTTTTCACGAACTCGATTTTCTCCCCGGAGAATATTTTGCCGCACAACTCGCTTAAAACCGAGGCAATCTTGCTTAAGTTAGCGCTCGGCCCGCACAAGACCGCGCACGCTTTTTGCACGGTGCGCATTTTCACATCCTCTTTCCCGTCGAACAAAACCGTTTCCCCAACCTCGAACAAGTCCTGGGGATAAGTGTTATGCGAGTTCTTCGACAATACGTCCAGTAAATTCGGGTAAACCGTTGCCCGCATCACCGAGTACTCGCTTGACACCGGGTTCGCGATTTCAACCAACTCCTCGCCGCTTTGCGCCTTTTTTATTTTCCCCTCGTTAGTCAAAACGTGCGTATAAACTTCCAAAAAAGAGGCCCCAACCAAAAAATCGCGAACGAAATTCTCGTTAAGCGTCCCTTCGCTCAAGCCGCCTTTGGTGTAAACGCTCGGCGCTAGCGGCTCGAACTTAGCGTACCCGTAGCCCAACGCGATTTCCTCAACCAAGTCCGCGGGGTGCAAGAAATCCGCGCGGTAAGCCGGGATTCCCGCCTTGATGTTATCCCCGTCGACCTTCGCGCCAATCCTCTGCCTACCGAGGCAATCCGCTATTTGCTTTGCGCTCAACTTTAGTCCGAGCATCTTGTTCACTTGCTCAACACCAACGTTCATTTCAATCGGCGAATCATCCGGCGTCCAAAACCCTTTGCCGCCCGCAGTTATCTTCACCTTAGTTACTTTCGCGCCCAAATCCGCGAAGTGCGCGCAAACAATGTTCAGCGACGCGTTGCACGCGCTAAAATCAGTTCCAGTGTGGTCAACGAAAATACTCCTCGTCCCACTAGTAACCGCGCTTGACTCTCCGTTAATAATCGGAACCAAGGAAAGAACCTCTCCCGCCGAGTCGACCAAGCAAGGCATTTTCCTCATTCCATTAAGCAAATGTGCGTACTCCCTTCCCTTATCAAGCTCTTTGAGGATTTGGTTCAATGACATTTCCTTCCCGCCTTTAAGCGGAATAAACTTCGTCTTGTCCGCGTCAAGCGCCTTAAAGAAAAACGGCGGCTTTAACTTCGCCATATCGTACAACCCGATGCTGGCCTTCTTTCGCCTGCGCCCGTTTGTCAAATCGAGTTTTTCCTGAAACTCGAACAATTCCTTTACCCTCTCGTCAGTCAGCTTCAGCCCGTCCGCAACAGCGCCGACAACAACGGGCCTTAACTTAAGCGCGTTCGCATCGCAGACGACTTCGAGCTTTCCGTTAGCAAAACCATTTTTCGCCAAGCCCGTTTCCTTGCCAAAATACCCGCGCAAATTCCGCGCTATTCCCTCAACCGACAATAAGTCCGGCCTGTCGCCGGTTACTTCAACAATTAAATTGCCGTCCTGCTCGCAGTCAACCGGGCACTTGATTTGGTGCATTGCCTCAAACAAATCCGCATCAGAGCGCCTGCCCGTTTTCTCAAGCAATCTCTTCTTGCTTACATTAACCGTAACCATTTTCATTCCACTCGCAAACCATTTTTTTTCAAATTCATTCAAGCCCGCTAATTACTTTTGCTTGAGCAATTCAATCTTGCTAGTCGCCAATTCCCTCATATCGTTAATCCCCAAGTACAGCATCGCCAATCTATCCAACCCCAGCCCCCACGCGATTACCGGCTTGTCAACGCCTAGCGCGGCAAGCATTTCCGGGCGGAAAATCCCGGCGCCCCCTAGCTCCACCCACTTTCCGTTAATCTCTGCCATCATCTCGCAGCTTGGTTCGGTGAACGGAAAGTAGCTCGGCGCGAACTTCACGTTCTTCGCTCCGCAAACATCGACTGCGAAACTCTTCAAGTAGCCCATAAGCTGCGGCAGGCTGATGCTCTCGTCAACTACGTACCCGCCGAGCTGGTTGAATTCAATAAAGTGCTTCCAGTCAATCTCGTCTGGGCGGAAAACGTGCGCGACGAAAAACACCTTGTCCGGGCATTTTAGGTTAGAAACTAACTCGCGCGCGCTGATTCCAGTGTCGTGGCTTCTCGCAATCACTTGGCTCGCCTTATCTTTCGAGTACTTGTAGCCCCACCCGCGGCTTCCCGCCAATCCGCGCTCGTGCGCCTCAACCACCTTGTCCGTCAAGCCCGGGTGCGGCAATATCCCCTTGTAATTGAGCCTGAAAATGTCGTGAATCTCTCTCGCCGGGTGGTCTTGCGGCATAAACAAAGCGTCCATATTCCAAAACTCGGTTTCAACAAGCGTCGAGCGGATTTCCCTAAAGCCCATTCCAACCAAGTGCATTTTCATCCGGTTCAAGAACTCCTTGTAGAAATGCTTTTTCGAAATGCTAACCGGCGAAACGAGGGTATTCAAATCGTATTCCGCGAATTGCCTGCCCTTCCACTCCCCGCTTTTCAAAATTTGCGCAGTTAGGCTGGTGACAACGCCCTTATTTCCGCCCGCATCGTGCGCGCCCGTTAACTGCGCGGCGCCTTTTTTCGTGAGCTTGGCTGAAAAGCTCTTTTCGCCAATTACCTTCACCAAGCTGCGCGCAACCAAGTTCTTGGCTGCCAAAACATCCGCCCTGCCTTTTTTTCCGCCCGAAATTTCCTTAAGCGCCCTCTCGTCCGCCGACTCATTATCGCCGGTTTTCTGCACGAACGCCTTTCCTCCCTCGCTTGAGATTGCAATCCAATTGTTCTTGCGCGCCCAAGACAACGCGATTCCCTTTTCACCAGCGGCCAAACCCGCTTTTTTCACCGCGTCGTCAAGGAGCATTCGCGCCTTAATCGCGCCAATTAATCTTCGCTCCGGCAATTCCTGCTTGGAGTATTTCCTCCCCTCGCCGGTCAACTCGAGTTTGCTCTCCTCGCTTTTTTCAAGCGCCACCAGCCCGTCCGCATCCAGTTTTGCCAGCACGCTTCCCAGAGTAGACTGCTCCAAGCCGGTTTTTTTAGCAATTGAAACAGAGTCCAGCCCGCCCGCCTTGAGCGCGGACAAAACCCTCTGCTCGTTCTCATTCATATTATTCCAAATCCATTAATTCGTTGTTCCCAAACAATTTTTTCCACAAATTCATTAGGCGCTAAGCCCAATAAAGGCTTTGCCCCGCTACGCTCACCACGTTCTCTTAACCGGCTTTGCGTAAACTCACAACCCAAGGGGGAAAACATCCCCCTTAGTTCGTGGCTGCCCAAACCCCCTTTGATATTAACTTTCGTTTATGATTCACCACGTTCTCTTAACCGGCTTTGCGTAAACCACTAAGTCCCTGCCAATCCTCTCGATTTTCTCAAACAAAAGTTGTTTCGCAAGCCTTACTTTCCTAACTCCAATTCCCTCAACCGGCGTCTTCGCGTCCTTCCCGCCTATTATTTTCGGGCAGATGAAAAAAACGAGTTCGTCAACCAAGTTTTCTTCGACAAAACCCGCGTTAACCCCTCCGCCCCCTTCGACCAGGACGCTGCAGACATTATTTTCCGCAAGCTTTCTCAAAAGCGCCCGCAAATCAATCAGCTTGCCAGAAAACTCGTAAACAAAAACGTTTTTCTCCAACAGCTTTTTCTTATTTCCTGCGCTGCACCAGCTCAACGAGGCAATAACCGCGTT
>JACRGG010000006.1 GCA_016217775.1 Microcaldota archaeon | reverse complement strand
TTTAGTTCTTTTTTAAACCGCGCGTGCCCCCAGTCTTACCTTCGTTTCTTGCGCGCTTTGGCTACCCGGCTTGTTTTCTCGACTGTATTCTTGTACTTGGAAAGCAGGTGCTCGAACGTCTTCTCGCTGATTTTTCCTTCCAAAAGCATTTCCTCGGCCTTCTCCAGCTTCTCGCGGCTGCTCCAAGCAAGCTTCTCCTGCCCCGCCGGCTTTTTGTTCTTGAGGAGGAAAATCATTGCGACAACGCACGCGATTACGAGGAGGAGGGAGAGCGCAACCAGGTTTTTCTGCGAGAGAAGCCCTGCCGCTTCTTTTTTCGGCAGGGTTTGAACCTGCACGCTGATTTGCCTGGAATCGTTTTGCCCAACGCTACCGCCAGGCGCAACTGTATTAATTCCCTCGATTGGGTTGCTGCCATTAGCCGCCGGCATCGCTGGAGCAACGTAAGGCTTTCTCGCCTCGGCCGGAACGTCTTCAACAACTTGCTTAAGCGCGTAGGAAAGCCCCGCTAGTTTCACTGCATTTTCTTCGCTCTCGCCGTCACCGGTCCGCTCGAATTCCTGCGAGTTGTACAAAGCGTGGCCAAAGTACACTTGAGGCCAAACCGTTTTAGCAAAATCACCGTACTCCTCGAACAACGGCTTAGCGTAGCTGGCGTTGCCCGCCGGCGCGGTGAAGCTGGCCGTGAAAACAGCGTCGAACGCAGCCGCCAAGTACGCGGATTCGCCGAATTCCGCCCGCGCGTAAACCAAGTGCTGCATCGCCTCTTGTGAAAGCGCGGGGTTTGACTGCTCGGCCTTTTGCAAAAGCAAGTTCGCGTAATTGCGTAATCTTAGCTCGTCGAATTCCTCGCCTGAAATTGCGGCGCCTATCTTGTTCATTCCACTCGCGGCGTTAAGCCAGCTTTTCGCAACAGAGATTTCCTGCGCCGCGGCGTCGGCATTGTTCGCTTCAATCAATTGTCTTATCGAGCCTAGTTTCTCTCTAGCCCAGTAAAACCTCATTTGCGCGCCGGTAATCCACTCGAAGTTATTCAAGTTCTTTTTAGCAAAGCGCGTGTTGTTTACTTGCGACTCGAGCCCGCTTAACTGCTTTGCCAACTGCGCCTTGCTCTCGTTCTTGCCGTTGAACGACTCGATTGAGATTCCAGTAATAAACAACGTGTTTGCCGAGGAATAGTAGTATCCTTTCGAGAGCATTTCCTTGGCGTTGCCGATTGACTCCAAAGAATTATTTTTAACAACCCCGTCCGCAAGGCCGCCCGCGAGTTTTTGCACTCTCGCCAATTCCTTCTCCGCAATTTCCTTGAGCCCGCCCGCGGCGCCGCTCGTGCTTATTTTCGTCAAGTTCAGCGGCTTTACGTTATCGGCAACCGCGCTTATCCTGCTTCCCGCCGCCGTGGCGGCGTACTCGATTACTTTAGTCAAGTTGCTTGCTTCGATTACCTGCATTCCCCAGTTCGCGGGCGCGTAAGACGTCAAGTCCACTCCGTTCTGCACTTTTTGGTTTCTTGGAATCAGCAGGACCTTGATTCCTTTTTTCGACGCGGCTTGCGCCTTGCCGAAAATCCCGCCGACGGGCCCAATCGAGCCGTCTTGGTTTATCGTGCCGGTGACGCTCAAGTCGCTTCGGATTGTTTTCTTGGAGTACTCGGCGTAAGCCAATAGCGCGAGCGCCCCCCCGCCGCTGGGCCCGTCCACGACTTGCGCGTTCGCGATTACTTCAAAAAAAATGTCGAAATCGTTTTTGTTAACTCCGGCTTGCTTTGCGGCGACTGTCGCCGCGGTCTTGCTTGACTGCTGCGTCTCGAGGCTGATGAACGGCTCGATGTAAACGAATTCCTTGCCCGTCCCCGCCTTTACGTCGGCAGTGACCGTAGTGAGCACTCCGTTACCGGAATTGTCAACCGCAGGCACAAACATAGTCGTCTTGGCGGCGGCTAGCGGAATCAAAAAAAGCAATGCAAGTAGTGCTGCAATAACCAGAGTTTTCTTCATTTAATTCTTACCCAAAGCACTCTACGCAAAACAGTTTTTTAAACGCTTTCCTTCAGTTTACGGCAATAACCAGGGCGCTCGCGTCGTCGAATATTTTTCCGTGGTTGGCTGCCGCTTGGAAAATCCTTTTCTTGAGTTCTTCCGGCTTTCGGAACGCGTTTTTTTTCAGCAGTTGCATCAGCCTTTTGTCAGAAAAAAAGACGCCATCCTTGCTTACCGAGTCGGTAATCCCGTCAGTAACGAACACCAGCTTGTCTCCGGGCTTTAATTCAATGCTTTTCGGGCCTTCAATGTCTTTCTTGTGGTTGAACCCGAATGGCGCCAATCCGCGCTGGCGCGGCGTTGGAATGACTTGCCTTCCCCTAATCAAGTACCCGTTTTCGTGGCCGGCGTTGTATACTTCCAGGCGTCTTCTCGTTATCCTGCCTGCTATTCCCGTCGCAAACCCGCTTCCAAGCTCGAGTGGCCTGATTTTCTCGTTGAACAGCTTGAAGTTCCTGCGCATTTTCCCGTGCATTTCCTTGTTCATCCGCCCGTGCACGTCGGAATCGGCGGATTTAATGAATTCCCTAAGGCCGTCCGGATTGTCCTTTAGCCTGCTGAAGTTTTGTACAAGCGCTTTTTTTGGCAGCTGCGTGGGCTTGCCTTTTCCCATAACGTCCCCTATGAAAAACACGGTGTGCCCCTGCGGCGTTTTCGACACCTTGATTAAGTCCCCGCTCACGGAATTTCCAGGAGCAGGCCTGCTGGTTGAAGAATAAGACACGCGTCTAATCGATTGCGCCTGGGTCATTTAATTCACTTCCTCAAATCCGCTTTCAGCGCGGGGTATGCCGTTGAGTTTATGATAAACTCGATTGTCTCCTGGCTTCCCATCATATCGTAGTAAGCTAGTTTCGCGCCCGTCTTGCTTAACGGCAAGTCGCTTCCCTTGGATAAGGATGTAATGTAATTGAATTTAATGGGCGTCTCCCGCGCGCCCTGCTTTAAAGAGATTCCGTCATCAAAAACGCTGATTGTAATCCGCTCGCCGCGCACGGTGCTCGCCGCGTACTCCCGTAAAGCCTTTTTCGCAACACTCGCCATAACCGACAACGCCATCCCGTCTTGTTAATAAGCTTTTTTTGCCTCTTTAATAAGAGTAAGTTTCACAATATTTAACTCTATCACTAGGATGCGGTTATTTAAATGGATTCAAGCGAGTTTAAGAAAATCGGCCCGGCGTCATTCGAGTACCCGAAAAAACAGGGGATGAACGTGCCCGTGCGCGTGTTCGTGAAGGACGAAATGCTCTCGAGCATGATGTCAGACAGAACGCTAGGCCAAGCCATTAACGTATCAAGCCTCCCGGGAATCCTCGAGGCGAGCTTTGTGATGCCCGACGGCCACGAGGGCTACGGTTTTCCAATCGGCGGAGTAGCAGCGTTTGACGAGCACGACGGCGTAGTCTCTCCTGGGGGAGTAGGCTTCGATATTAATTGCTTAAAGGCGGGCTCGCGCGTCTTGACTGAACTGGGGTTCTCGCGCAAAATCGAGGAATTCGGGGAGTTATTCCAGTCTTTTTCCAACGCAAACGGGTTTTCATTAAGCACCAGCACGCTTGCATTAGGCGCTATTGGAGTGTCAAGCGTTTTTCACGCGCGGCGCTGTTCGCAGCCCCTCCTCGCGTTTATGAAGAAAAAATCGGACAAGAAAATGCTTTGCATAACTACTAAAACCGGCTTGGAGCTGGAATTGTCCGAAGACCACCCTGTTTTCACCCAGCGGAATATGGCCAAGGCAGGCGGCCTGCAGCTGACGGATTTTATTGGAGCAGTGTATTTCGAGGGCGTGCCGTATTCGGGGAGTTTGCCTTCAGTCTTCTCCACTGAATTGGAGGCTGGAATTTACGCTAAACTCCTCGGCTACTTTACTGGGGACGGCACGGTCTACCGCAGTGGAAAAAAGTTTTACGCAGCGGCTTACGGGACTAAGGAAGACTTGGAGGAAATGAAGAGCGATTTGAAAAAACTCG
>JACRGG010000057.1 GCA_016217775.1 Microcaldota archaeon | reverse complement strand
GGGGCACTGCGGGCGCGGCGCATGGTCGTGCCGATCCGCACGGTGCAGGCGGGCGCTCAGCGCATCGGCAGCGGCGAGCTCGGCCATCGCCTGTCGATCAAGACTGGCGACGAGCTGGAGGAGCTAGGCGTTGACTTGACGCGCACCGCAATCAACCTCAAGGCGAACATCGGGGAGTTAAAGCGCCTTGACGACGCGAAGACGCAGTTCTTGTCAATCACTTCCCACGAGCTGCGCACTCCGATGACTCCGATGCGCGCGCAGTGCGAGCTCTTGCTGTCGGATTCTTTCGGCCGGCTTAACGAACAGCAGCACGACAGCATTGAAATGATTTTGCGCAACCTCGAGCGGCTCGACCACCTTATCGCGGACATCCTCGACATTTCCAGAATCGAGTCCGGGCGGCTGAAATTCAGCTTCGAGAAAGTCCAGCTTAAGGAAATCATCGACAACACCGTCGAGTCGATGCGGTTGTTCTCGTCCGAGAAGGACATTTCAATCACGACTTCAGTCGGCGCCCTGCCGGTGATTGAAACCGATTCCTACCGAATCGGCCAGGTCTTGACGAATTTGCTGAACAACGCGATTAAGTTCAGCCCGCAGCGCGGAAAGATACTCGTTGAAGCCAAGCTTGAAAACGACCGCGTAGTCATATCCGTAAAGGACGGGGGCATCGGCATATCGCCAGAGAACATCAAGCACTTGTTCGTGCCGTTCTTTCAAGTCGAGAAGACGCTTTACAGAAAGTACGGCGGGACGGGATTGGGCCTCTCGATTTGCAAGGGGATTATCGAGGCGCAGGGCGGCAAGATTTGGGTGGAGAGCACTTTTGGCCGCGGGTCGGCGTTTTACTTCACCGTCCCCCTTGAGAAAGTCGGCGAAGTCAAGGCAATACGCATCGTGGTGGACCAAAAGCTGGTGGAGCAGAAAATCCTCGACGCGTTCAGGGAGTACCTGGGCCCGGCTGCGCAAAGCGAGTTCATAAAACAATCCGAGTCAAGCCTCTCGCTCGCAACGCTGTCGGAGTACGTGGACAAGCTCGCGCAAACCGGGGTAATCAGGCCCGAGTCGAAAGCCGCCTTCAAGAGCCGGCTGGATGAAATCTTTGAGGAAAAATAGCAATTTCTTTGTTGCCAAGAACCACAAAAAACCAATTCGTTTAAATATGGCGGCGCTCCCACGTAGTTTGACTTATTTTTGCAACCGAATGTTTTTTTCGAGTGTAAGGTGTTTTGGCGTTGATAAGGACTTTCGAGGACTTCAAGGACTTTCAGGACGCGATAAAGGAATTCGGAGTCGGCGAGGACTTGACCCGCCTGACTGAAATCGACTACAACTTTTTCGACTCGTATGGGGACTACGTCATCATAAACCTGCGCGACTACTCGGAGAACCCAAACAACCTGCTAGTGCTTTCCGAAAAGGACTCTTTCTTGTACTCGGACAAGCGCATTGGCGCGCCGCAACTGAAGTTGTTTGCCTACCCGTTGAAAAAAAAGTTCGGCGAGAGCACGGTGCTCACTTACCTAGTGCTCAAAAGCGTTCTCGCGTCCTACAGCGCTTTTTTCGACAAGCTAAACTCCGAGATAGACGAGCAGGAGGAAAAACTAGACCCGTCGGAAGTGGAGCAGCTGCAGAGGAAGCTGCGCAAGGTTGCCGACAAGGTGGAGGACTTCGTTGATTTTCTCATAAAGCTGGAGGACCGCGACATTCAGGAAGTAAACACTACCATAGTCAGCTACGATTACGACGTGATGCTCGCCAAGGCCAAGCACTTATTAGACCGCATCAAGAGCCACCACCTTCAAATCGTGGGGTTGCGCAACGAGATTGAAATCAAGAACACGCGAGAGTTGAACAAGCGCATTGAAAACTTGTCGGACGTAGTCAAAAAACTAACCGCCCTCACCCTAATCCTAATGATTCCAAACATCGTCGCAGGCCACTTTGGTATGAACCTAAAAACGTTTTTTTTCATCAACACCGCATCCGAGTTGGCCGAGCCCATCATACTCGGCGGCTCTATCCTGGCAATGCTGATAGCAGCAGTGTTCCTGCGGTGGAAAGGCTGGCTGTAATAAGCGTTAAATTATTGCGTCTTGATTCCCAATTGCCTTGAGCACCGCCTTGTTCCAGTACAACGCGAACAAAATGTGGGAATTCTCCGGGGAATAATGCGTTTTCAGGTATTCTATTTCTTTTTCAAAGTGCTTTTGCGTCTTTTCAACCGCTTGCCCGACCGTGCTTCCGTATATCAGAGATTGCGGCGCGACGTTTGATGACTCAAGGCAGGGTCTGGCATAATCGTCCTTAATTGGCGTGGCGCTTCTGGAATTGTTGACGAAGAAAAGAAAGGCTTCAACGTACCCTATGAACGCCTTTGCCTTGCCTTCGCGGACTATTTTTTGCCCAAGCCTTGCAGCCGAGTCGCAGCTGCGCGAGTATACTATTGCCGAATCTAAAAGCTGAACATTCTCCTTATCGATTAGCACGCCGTTTTGTTGGCCGCAAATTGCGTCCTTAGATCCGTGCCCGTTGAAAAACACGAGGGAATGCGGCTTGCTGCCCAACCGCTTGCGTAAATTCTCCCTATTAGCGTCTTTTCCGAAGGGACACTACCCTCACGGACTTGTCATTCGCGGCATCAATGACTGGCTTGCTCCACTGCACCAAGTACGAAGTAGCGTCGTCAAAATCAGGCAGGGTTATGAGCATACTTTTTCCGGCCATTCTCCCGCACTCACTATTGCTTGAATGAACGAAGCCCGTTCATATACATTTCTACAATCAGCTTGCCAACATCGTCTTCTTGCTCCACGTGCTCTATCAACTTCCACTTGTCCAACGAGCCTACGCTGCCGATTGACAAGCTCATATTTTTTGGCATCGTTTCAAGCCGCGCAAGAACTATTTTCTTCTCGTCAACGTTAATCATTTTACGCCCGCCTTAAATTATTTTAAGTGCTGTGAGTTTTTCAGCTATATTTGCGCCCAAAACCGTATTGCCCCTTATCTCAATATGCGCCATATCCCAGTTAATCGGCTCATCGCCTATTACCACGACGGGCAGCTTGCGTTCTTCCAATGGCAGCGCCGAATAGACCTTCATAAACTTGTCCAAATGCGCCCTTGCTTGAGCCATACCCGCACCTTATGCGCCAAGTAAAAGGAAACAAGCCGAATTAATAAATGCGCGTTAAGCCGCATAGGCCAAACTCGTTCGCGCATTTAACTGGGCGGAGTTTCACTGTTGCTTAAGCGCCTCGGCCGGGAGTTTCAGCGCTTTTTAGTGCAGGTTTTTCCCGCAGGGAAAAAAGTGCTTTTGAACCCGGGTCAAGAGAGTGACAATCTCTTATGCTGGACCGCTACACTACCGAGGCATTTTATTTGCTAAACAATTTTGCCGCAAGCGGTTTTTATACGATTGCCTAAGGCAAAATTAAATCCCCCAGGCGGGATTTGAACCTGCAACAACTTGATTACCACTTTTTGCAGCAAAAGCTTTTTTTTTTACAAAAGTTTTTTTTGCTGCCACGCTACAGTCAAGTGCTCTGCCAGATTGAGCTACTGGGGGGAATGGAATCTAATAAACTATTTTATATACCATCCTGTTTTAAGGAATAAATATGGATTCCGCAAATTTAAAATACGTGTTATTGTTCTTATTGCTTTCCGCCGTTTTTATCGCGGCAGAAAACTCGACCAACTTGACGAATTCGACTAACTCCACGCTAAACTTGACCTTAAACGCCACTCCGACTCCAAACGCCACTGCGGTCCCCAACGCGACTGCCACGCCGGCAGTTACCGCAACCCCCGCCGCTAACGCAACGCCGGCAGCCGCTTCTAACGCCACCAATGCAAGCGCTTCCTCCAACCCGGCTTTAAACTCAACCAATGCGACTGCTTTAGTTCCAAAGCCGACCGCGCTGGAAGTTGAAGCCAAGTACTACCTGAACGCGGGCGAGGAGTACAAGGCGGTCAACTTCACTTCCGGCGGAAACCAATACACTATGCTCCTGATTGGGGGGAGGGAATCCGTGTTGTTTGACTCTTCCCTTAACCCGCTTGATTCAACCGGCGCCCTCTCGCCGGCAATAACGGATTACATTGCGACCTCCGTAGTCCTCCCGTTCAACTCGAACACGCTATCCGACTTGAAGGCGAAATTCGCGGCGCTAAGCGCTTCGACCAACACTTGCCTAAAGACGTACGACGACTTCAAGCAGGGCCGCGCGGTGTGCTACGAAATCCAGGGCGCGCTCAAGTTCACTTGCGACGTAATCTACAATATGGAATTGAACTTTATGGTGGAAAACTATAGCTTTTACATAGTGTCCGAGTCAACCAAGTTCCCGTCGATAAAGCCAATGCTCACCCCCGCGCTGAAGCTGTTTAATTCCACGATTTATTCAATGAACGCCTCGATTGCGGACTTGGACTCGACGTTTTCCTCCCTTTCGTTTGACCAAATCCAGGCGAAGCTCGCCGCGATAAAAACCGATTTCACTTCCTACGAGGCGGCTTACTCTAATTTCTCCACGGTGCACGCGCTGATGCTTAAAAGCTACGCGTTCGCCAACTCGGGTTTGCTCAACCGCTGCAGCCTCCCGTCCTCCCAAGTCGCCGACGTGAAGTCCTTGGTGAGCATTGAAGGCAGCTTCCCGAAAGTCGATTCGATGAGCGCGCAAGTCCTTTCGTTCACGAGCTCGCGCGCGGCAAGCGTTGCAATACGCAAGCTCGTCTGGCCGAGAAAAGACAAGCTCGACGCCTTCTCGTCCCTCTTGGCCAAGTTCTCCTCGAACTTCAGTTCGGTGAACAACGGCCAGCCGACTTTCCTGATAAACTCGAGGGACGCGATGGCAAAGTACTTGGCTAACGCGACGGCCGCTACTGCGGTTGATTCTGCCAATGCGATGACAGGCAAGTTCGACTCCGCGTACTCCCTCTCCAACTCTACGCTGGCGGATTCAATCGACTCGTTCTACTTCTACAACCAAAGCTTCTACGCAGTTCAGGCCTCCGAGAAGGGCTTGGCGGAGGCGTACAAGAAGTACGGGAACGTCGACCCGCGCGTAATTGACTTGGACAACAAGACTAAGGACATCCGCACGCGCTTTGAGCTGTTGCAAATATTAGTGGAACTTGGCCATCCGCTAGAGATGATAGTTCAGTCAATAGAAATACTTGCAGGTTACTTGGCCCAACCAGCCTTCCAACTACAAGCAAGTGATATGCAGGAATTAAGGGATC
>JACRGG010000056.1 GCA_016217775.1 Microcaldota archaeon | reverse complement strand
CGAGCACGCAGTTAGTTGCCTTCACCGCCGCAAGCAACGTCTTGGGCAACAAAACGCCTGTCGATGAAATAACTAAAATCGCGCGGGACGCGGGCAGCCTTTCGTTAATTGACGCCGCGCAGTCCGCCGGGCATTATAAAATGGATTTTCGCAAAATCAACGCGGACTTTATTGCATTCTCGGGGCACAAGATGCTCGGCCCCACGGGCACCGGAGTGTTGTACAAGAAGGAGGGCGTGGAGCTTGACTCGGCGATAGTCGGCGGGGGGACGATAACTGATGCGTCGCTTCACGACTACAAGCTGTTGGCAAACCGCGAGGCGCTGGAGGCGGGAACGCCGAACATCGGGGGCGTAATCGGTTTGGGCGCGGCTGTTGACTACCTTTCCAAAATCGGTTTGGACAACGTGCTCGAGCACGACAGGAAGCTGGTGAAAAAGATTATGGACGGGTTTACGCAAGTCGACGGAGTAGAGTATTACGGCCCGAGAAAAATCGAGGACAAGACGTCGGTTGTTTCATTCAATGTCCGCGGCAGCGACGCTCACCAAACCGCGTTGTTGTGCGACTCGCTGGCTAGGGTTTGCGTGCGCTCGGGGCATCACTGCGCGATTCCAGTCACCAAGCTGCTTGGCGTCAAGTCAACCGCGCGCGCTAGCGTCTATTTGTACAACACCGAGGCCGAGGCAGACAAGTTTTTGGACGCGGTTACGCAAATAACTAAATTAAGTTGAGGGTTGTTTTGAAAATATTCTTTTAACGGGGATAAAATGGTATTGTGTTTTATTGCATTAATCGTGTTCGCGGTAATGGGGTTGTTCAGCGCGAAGTACCGCCCCCTCGCCAAAGCCGCGTTTGACTGCACGATTCGAAAAGCGACGTTACGCCCGTGCGACTCGGGCTTGGACGCGCAGATTCGCGCGGGAGTCTTGTCGGGCACAATGCGCTTTTCGCCTCGGATTGCCAGGGGAGTCAACAAGAATTTTGCATTGCTTTCCTCGCTGCTGACAATCGTTTTCTTCGCGTCGCTGTTCTACTCGGCTTTTAGCGTATACAATTTTTACGCGTACGGCAACTGCAACGGGCCTAACTCGAGTGGGTGGTGCGTGTTCAACGCGTTGTCGGGAAGCGGCGGGGGCGGCGGAAATGGCTTGGTAATCAACCCCGTCATCGGCAGCGCGCCGGTGTTGGGCAATTCAAGCGCGAACGTTACTGTAATCGAGTTCGGTTGTTTCAGCTGTCCCTACACGAAGTCGTCGGAGGCGGATAGAAAGAAATTCGTTGAGCGCAATAATGCGAGCATTCAATTCGCGTTCAAGGCGTTTCCCCTGCCCAACCACCGTTTTTCGTGGGAGTTGGCGGAGTCAAGCTACTGCGCGCTGGACCAAAGCAAGTACTGGCAGTTCCACGACTTGCTGTTCGCTAACCAAGAGAAAATAAAATCCGACTCGACTAACGAAAGCATTTACGGCGACTTGGCTGCATTAAGCGCGTCAATCGGGTTAAACGAGTCGAAATTCTTGGATTGCTTGCAGTCAAGAAAATACTATTCTACCGTTGCGGCGGTTTTCGACGAGGGAGTAAAAGCGGGCTTGCACGGGACGCCAACGTTTTTCATCAACAACGTTTCCCTTACGGGCCCGCAATCCAACGCGGACTTGACTACCGCGCTGCACTTAGCCCAATCTGGTCAAGCCTTCAACGCAACGTCTATAGCAGCCGGAGTCTGCCTCCCGGATGACTTTAACCAAGGCACTTTTTTGCCTTAGCAAAAACCTGCACTAAAAATTTACGGCCTGGGCACTTTTTTGCCTTAGCAAAAACCTGCACTAAAAATTTACGGCCCCGGGCACTTTTTTGCCTTAGCAAAAACCTGCACTAAAAATTCCAAATGTCATTGGCTGTTTCCAAGCGGGTCTATTCTCCGCTGCGTTTGGAGGAAGGTTTGATTGAAGAGAAAGATATTTAAATATCCTTTAGCTAGTTATACTTGTGGTTTTATGACTGATGTTTTCCTTTCATTGGATGAAGAGCGTGAGAGAAAGCTTAGGGAACTCTCAAGATTGCGGTACGGCGGGAAAAAAGGCTCTTTGAGCCACGCCGCTGCTGACGCCATTGAATTGCTTTACTCCGCTCAAAAGCAGCCGCACGAGAAGAAAAGCTTGGAGAGACTGGTTCAAACAATGGAAAAAGGGTTTAAGATAGGGCTTGCAAGTAACAAGGCGTACGAAAGCAGGGCGGATATTTATGCAGGCAGGTTCTCTGGCATTAATTGACACTAACGTGCTCGTTTACGCGGTTGACGGCGGTTCCAGCAAGCACGAGGCCGCAGTCAGGATAGTGGCGGAACGCTGTCGTTCCGAGACGTGCTTGGTTAGCGCCCAAAACTTAGCGGAGTTTGTTTGCGTAGTCACTGAAAAGCACAAGAAGCTCACCGGCGAGCAGGCAAACCAATTCGTTTCCGACTTGGCAAGCAACTCGATTGTATTGGCTTACAAGGCAAGCCACGTTTTGAGGGCGAACCAGTTGCGGCAAGCTTACGCAACCCCGTTTTTCGACTCTCTTCTCGCCGCGACGATGGAGGACGCGGGAGTCTACCAGATAATCACGGAGAATGAAAAAGACTTCAGGAAAATACCGTGGCTGACTGTAATAAACCCGTTTGCCTGACAAGCGGCTTTAGGCAATTTAATGCCTGGGCTCCCCATTCGCCGAATAAATTTTCAGCACGCTTGCGGGAGGACTAGCTTTACCTCAATCAAGTCGTGGTCCGAGAAAGGCGTTTGCCTGGTTTCGTAAGATATCGCGCTAATGCTTTTCGAGTAGAATGCGTAGTCAATCAAAAACAGCGGGATTTTGCTTATCCAGCTCGTGTGCAATCCCGCGCGCGTCTTGTCGGCCTCAAAAAAAGTGTTTTTCAGGTAATCCAGCAGTTTCGAGTTTGGCTTCGTGTTAAAATCCCCGGCAATGATTTCGCACGCGCTTTTTCCAGTGCTTTCCTCCAATTCCGCAAACTGCCGTTTTTTCACTTCAAAAGCGCCCCTGACCAATTCCCCGCCTTGGTGGCTGAAAACAGGGTTGTTCAAGTGCACGTTGAACACGCTCACGTTATTTCCTCCGATTGCCAATGTTGTTTTAAGATATCCGCGCGTTCTCCCCTCGCTTGATTCGATAATCGCGTGCTTGGATATGGTGACAAAATCGCTTCCAAAAGCAACATCGTGGTTGGGAAAAACCCGCTTAATGTACTGCGCGTCTTCCTCCGCGTTCTTCGCCTCCTGCAGCAAGTAGACGTCGGCGTCAAGCGGCTCTAAATACTCCAGCATTCCATTCTCCTGCTTTTCCCACCAAAGAGTGTTAAACGCCACTAGCTTGATTTGCGTTCCCGTTTGCCATTCAAGCCCGCCTTGGCTTTGCGCACTCCAATTTGCAGGCAGGAACGCTGCTGCTAAAAACAGGAGTAAAACCGATGCGGCAAAGCCCTGCTTGTCCTTTTGCTTAATGCACAGCGCGCTTAATGCGAGCGCGAAAACCAAGACGATTCCTTCAGGGAAGAAAACAACGAGTTCCCAAAGCCAGTTGGAGCCGTTGAGAAAAACGTCCGCGGCCTTAAACAGCAAGAACAAAGCGGGGAACGCGAGCAAGTTTCTTCCGTGCAGCAATTTACCTAAGTCCATATCCCAACGCCGCCGTTTGTTTTAAGGCCGGTTACTGCTTTTTGTTCGCTTTTTCTTCCAGCCAACGCCATTTCTTCAAGTCTGTTGTTTCAAAGCGGTTTAATGGCGACAAGCTGATTTGCCCCCGCTCGAACGCGCTAAAATCCCCGTTTTTCTCCACTCCAGCCACCTTAGGGCGCGACGAGGCGTGCACGAACTCGTTGTTTTTTCTTTCAAAATACGGGTAAGCGCTTACTTTCTGCGCGAAAGTCAAATAAATTTTTTTATCAATTATTTCCTGCGGGAAATTCAAGTTGAACACCCTGCCTGCAGTAAGCTTTTTTCTCTCCAGCAAAGCGCCGAGCACGCGCGCGGTTAATCTAGCTGCGGTTGAGTAAAATTCGTATCCCTTGGAGTTTTTAACAGAGAATTTCTTCAAGTCCTTAAAACCAACGCTTGCAGCCAATCCCACTAGCCCAAACCAAGCGCCTTGCTCCGCGGCGGAAATAGTGCCGCTGGTGAAAGCAACGCCGTTGTTCAGCCCGCAGTTAATCCCGGAAACAATCGCATCCGGCTTTTTTCCCAACAAGTGCGAGAGGGAAATGTTCACGCAGTCAACCGGCGTTGAGTTGAAAACGCGCCAAGTCAGCCCGTCCAACTTTTTTTCCTTGACTTTAACTGGAATCTTCGTGTTCGAGCTAGTGCCAATCCAGCTGTAATCGCGGTCGGGGCACGCAATGAACAACTCGTGTTTTTTCTTCAACTCGCGCACTAAAGCGCGAATTCCAGGAGCGGCAAACCCGTCGTCATTTGAAACCAGAATAAAAGCCATTGTTATCTGCCTGCTAGAAATTACGCTTGTGGAGTTTAATTAGTTGATGGGATGAGTGAGGGGCTGGCGAGTTGGGGGCGCGAGTTGGAAAATAATAGTGGGCCTAAGGAGAATCGAACTCCTGGTCTTCCCCACGTCAAAGGGACGTCTTACCATTCGACTATAGGCCCGCCGGATTGCAATTAAATTAATTGAGGAAGAAAGTTTTTATTTGCTCCTAACCGCACTTGGCGAGTCACTTGCCTTCAACGATTCTGACGATTCCCTTGCCTGCATTCAATTCGATTAGCATCCCGCTCTTCAGCACTCTAGTCGCGTTTTTTGTTCCCACGATGCACGGCTTGCTCAACTCGCGCGCGACGATGGCCGCGTGGCAAGTAATCCCACCCTCGTCGGTAATAAAACCAGCGGCTTTTTGCATCGCAGGCAAGTACTCCGCGTTAGTCGTAGTCGCGACCAAAATATTTCCCGCAGCAAACTCGTGAATGTCCTTCTTGCTGGAAATCACGCTCGCAAAGCCGTGCACTACGCCCTTGCAGCACGAGATTCCGCGAATTTCCAGATTCTCAAACGTTTTATTGTTTTCAATAAACTGCGCGGCCGCATTCTTTCCGCCGGTAATAGAAAAATTTTCTTCAATTACTTCAATAGTGCAGCCTTGTTTTCTCTCCTCGATTTTTTTCTTCAGAACCGCGTTAGCGTCTTGAAGCTCGTTTGGAAGCAAGTACCCAAGCTCGGTTAAGCTCAACCCAAGGCGCTTGGATAATTCATTCATCAGCTTATTCGCGTTGTAGAACGCCTCTCGGCGGTACTCGTCCTTCTTGTCCTTAACAAAAAGCATTTCCTGAAACGTTTTGACAATACTCTCGTTCTCCAGCCCGAAATCCTTTTTCGCTTGCGTCTGCGCTACCGGCGGCTTGAACGACTGCGCGTAATCAAGCATTTGCTCTCTGGACAACGGCGGGTCAAATGGGTCTGCGCTTGCAAGCCAAGGAAAATTCTTTTCAATAAAATCCGCCCTCTTCCCCAAGTCGCTTTCGTTCTTGAAAAAATCGTAAGGGTTTAGTTTTGTAGCAAAATTTTGGCGGTTTGCGCTCGTGAAAATGACAAAAACCAATAAATCACTGAAAAACGCAGTTTACCTCGTAAAACGCCTACAAAACTAAACCGTTACAAAAAATCGAGTATCAACAGCACGCCAGTTTTCTCGCTTGGATTCGAGTATGAGGCAATGGCTTGCGCAACCTCGTCCTTGGAGAGCTTTTCTTCAAGGAATTTCTCGAACAACTCGCTTGCGGCTTCAGTTAAGTAAAAATTCTTCCACAAGTAAAAAGCGTATTTCACCAAGTAATCGTAGAACTTCCCGTAGTAGGAAATTAATTCACTCGTTGGCGTCTCGTCCGCGAACTTGATTGTTTTGGAAAACGCTATGAATGCAGTTCCCGACTCGCGCGTTTTTTTCAGCTCTTGCTTGAGAAAAGAAGGGTTTTCCTCCAAGTTTTTCCGCAAGTGAGTTGTTGCCTGCCTTAAAGCGCCTTTCTCAAAATACGCGCAAACCCAAGTTGAGAGCGCGTCCGCGCGGACTGCAACGCCGTGGCCAACCTCATCCTCAACCCAGTTTTTTCCGCCAATTATCGCCGCGGCGCCGTAGTAAACAGAGTAAGGCCGCTTCCAGCAAAAATCGTATTCAACCAATTTAATGCAACTCACCGAATTTTTTTGCCTGCTTAAGCAAACAATTTCTTGTCAGGATAGCCGTATTTGCGCATTATCAAATACGCTTGATACAATTTCTCGTTATGCGGCTTTAGCGCTCTCTCTCTCTCAAAAGAAGGAACGACGTCCTTCATCACCGCTTTGCGCAGTTTCTCATCCAAATCCGTGTGTTCCTTAACCAACTCCTTCAAATGCGGTTTGCTCCGATACGCTATTGTTTCAGTAGCGTTTCCTTCAGTGAAATGAAGAAAGAAATTGTGTAACGGTTTAGTTTTGTAGGCGGTTTTGTGTTATTTCTTGCATAAATTGCGTGAAGTTTTCTTCTCGTAGTCGCGCGGTTTGGAAGAAGCTCATTAGCACTGAAGTTGTTTGCGCTCCTTGTTCGGATTGGCTTCCGT
>JACRGG010000055.1 GCA_016217775.1 Microcaldota archaeon | reverse complement strand
TAATAGAACACTTCCACTTTAAGTATTTATAGTCTTGCGTGCAAGAAAGTAAGCCGGGCAAGGCATAAAAACAATTTGGTGGGAAAACAATTTTCTGCTTTGCCCAAAAAAACTCGGTGGGGCAAAAAGTGGTTGTAGAAGAGCTGGTCAAGCAGTTCACTGACTTTTTCGAATCCAATTACGACGCGCAGCTAAGAAAGCTCGCCCAGTACTACCCCCAGCAAAAAAGCCTCATTGTGGACTTCCAGCTCCTCGCGCGCTTTAATCCGGACTTAGCCGAAGTCATTAAGACAAAGCCCGACGAGGCCCTCGACTCCGCGCAGGAAGCGGTGAAGCGGCTGAATTACCAGACTCTACCCGGGGTTTTCTTCAAGCCGTACATTCGATTAGCCAACCTGGACGACTCCGATAAAGTGCTGGTGCAGTACCTTGGCGCGGAGCACTTGGACAACCTATCGTGCATCGAGGGGGTAGTCACCTCGATTGGCGCCATCGCGCCGCGAATGAGAAAATCGCATTGGAAGTGCCTGCACTGCGAGAGCACGAGCGTTATCCCAACCGACAAGATAGGCGTTTTAACCCCGCCCCCGGTTTGCCTAAGCGCGGGGTGCGGGAGGCGCGACTTCAAGTTACTGGAGAGCGAAAGCGAGTTTGTCGACATGCAGTCCGCGCAAGTCCAAGACCTAGTCGAGCGAAGCAAGGGCAACGCCCCCGCGTCCCACGTCGACTTGTGGCTTGAAGAGGACTTGACTAACACGGTTGCCCCCGGAGACAAGGTAATCCTCGCGGGAATGCTTAGGCTAAAGCCCTTGCCCCAAGGCCACGGGAAGAACAAGACGAGCGTCTACTCGAAGTACGTCGACGTTGTCCACGTGCAGAAAATGGAGCGCGATTTTGAGGAAATAGACATAACCGCGGAAGAGGAAGAGCAGCTTTTGCGCCTGTCAAAGGACGCGAACTTGTTCGACAAAATCATTTCATCAATCGCCCCGTCCATATACGGCTTCACGGAATTAAAGAGCGCGATTGCACTCCAATTATTCGGCGGGACTCCAAGCAAAGTGCTTCCCGACGGCGAGAAAATCCGCTCGGATATGCACGTGCTTTTAATTGGAGACCCGGGAACGGCAAAATCAACTATTTTAGAGTACGTTAATATGCTCGCGCCAAAATCAGTGCTGGTTTCAGGCGGCGGGACTAGCGCGGTGGGATTAACCGCGAGCGCGGAGAAAGACGAATTGACCGGCGGGTGGACTCTCAAAGCGGGGGCAATGGTGTTAGCCAACGGGGGTATGGTGCTCATCGACGAGTTTGACAAGATGCGCGAGGAAGACCGCGGGGCAATCCACCAGGCGATGGAGCAGCAGAAAATAAGCGTTGCTAAAGCCGGGATTGTAACCGAATTCCAGGCTAAGACCTCGGTTCTCTCCGCCGCGAATCCCAAGCTGGGCCGCTTTGACCCGAACATTCCCCTCGCCCAGCAGTTTAACATCGCGCCCGCCCTTCTTTCAAGGTTCGACTTGATTTTCACGATTAAGGACATTCTCGACGAGGCGCACGATAGGAAGATGGCCGAGCACATTCTCACTGGGCACACTTATGCGGCGAGCAAGAACAAGGAGGACAGCCCAAAAGCCATTACGCCAACCATTGCAATTGATTTCCTGCGAAAGTACATTGCGTACGCGCGAAGAAAAGTCTCCCCAGAGCTCACGCCGGAGGCAAAGACGAAAATCCGCGATTACTACGTTGAACTGCGAAAGCTCGGCAAGAAGCAAGACACTTTTACGCTAACTCCGAGGCAGATAGAGGCGCTCGTGCGCATTTCGGAGGCAAGCGCTAAAATGCGGTTGAGCCAGAAAGTCGAGTTGGTTGACGCCCAGCGAGCTGTTGATATGGTTGACTTCGTGCTGAAAGACGTTTTCGTGGACCGCGAGACGGGCAAGATTGACTCGGACGTGATTTCAACAGGCAGGCCGAAAAGCAAGACGGACAAGGTGCGTTCATTACTGCAGATAATCAATTCGTTGGAAAAAACTTTTGACGTAGTGTCCATACCCGACGTTTTAAAAGAAGCCTCTGCGTACGCAATTGAGGAAATGCAGGCGCGCTCGATGATAGAGGAATTAAAGCGCCAAGGCGACTTGTACGAGCCCAAAGCGGGATTCATCAAGACCAGCAAAGGAAAACAATGGTAAAAGCGTTTTCCAATTTTCTTATAATTTCGCCAAGCCAATCCAACGCGGTGCAATGTTTCTTTGAAAAAAAAATCACGCAAGCAATCCAGTAAATCAACTTCCCGCGAAAGCGTTGCCAGGGAAAACCCGCTGCAAGCCAACGCTTCCAAAAACTTTTTTACCAAACCCTCGTTCCTGCTAACCGTAATCTTCTTGGCAACCCAATTAGTGGCGCTCTTCGTCGGGTATTACTTCATCGGCCAGCAAGTAAGCGTGGTAGCCGACTCGTCGAGTGTAGCCAACTCTGCGTGGTTCTTCGCCTACGTATTGCTAAGCGCGCTGGTTTTGCTTCTCGTGCTAAAATACTATAAGGGCAAGAATTTTTTCGTAGTCCTCGAAGGACTCCTAGTTTTTTCCACAGTAAACATTTTCCTCTCATTATTCGCAAGCGAGCTAATCGCCCTCGCCGCGGGACTCGCCGCGTTGGCAATCCGATTTTTAGTGCCTAAAACCAAGCAAGCCTTCCTCCTATTCGCGACTACAGTTGTAGGCGCGCTGTTAGGCAGTTCACTCGACTACACTCCCGCCCTCGTCCTCGCGGTTCTCCTCGCGGCTTACGATTACCTCGCGGTGTTTAAGACAAAGCATATGGTGGAGTTAGCCAAGCAATTGGATTCGCGCGGGGCGGCGTTTTCTATTTTAGTGAAAACAGGGAAGGACTCGATTGAATTAGGCACGGGGGACTTCGTGATTCCCGCAATGCTTTCAGTCTCGTTCCTGAAAATATCCGCTTACTACGCGCTCGCGTCACTAGCAGGCAGCGCAATCGGATTGGGAGTAATGCTTTATTTTCTCCAAAAGAAAAAAACTTATTGGCCTGCGCTCCCGCCCGTAGTCGGCGGGAGCCTAATAATGCTGGCAATCGCGTTTTTGGCAATGAAATTAATTGCCTAAAATCGCATTTGCGGAGCAAGCGAGTTTTTTTCAAGGCGCTTTTACAAAATGCATTTTGTTAATACTGCTTTTCTTTTGGGTCTCGCGGCGTTTCTCCCGGCGGTTGCTATGCGCCCATTGCAGCGCTTTTAGGCACGCAAGCCAAGAAAGGAGTTTTGCCCGGGCATTGTTTTCTGCATTCTTGGTAAGCCCGCTTCACGCTAGCGCCGTGCGGGATTATCTTCCCGTCAACCACGGCAATCCACTCCCCGACGTATTTCTCCAAGTTTGAATTCAAGTAAAACTCGTAGTTTTCATCCAATTTAGAAAACACCCTTGCTATTCACTGGGCTTAAATCCATTTAAAAAACTAGCGCAACCCCGGTTCCGCCCGCTTGCAAAAGCCGCCCGAAAGCCAACCGCGCCGAGGAAAGCAAGCCAAATTTCTTTCTTTTTCCGTTTTTTTCCCGTCTTAGGACTATGGTTTTTTATAGCCTTGTTTGCATAAGGTAGTTTACTCGAATTCTTTCAAATCGGGTTTTAGCTTTTATTGCCTAAAAGCTTGATTGAATTTAACACGACGGGTATTGCAATGGAGTCTTACGAAGTTTTGCTTGAAAAAGCGTTGAAGGAGTTGCCGGCTAAGAAAACGTCTGACGTTCGCTTCGAGCCGCCGGCCTTGATTTCCGCGGTTTCCGGAGTGAAGACTTACGTCAATAACTTCGACGTGTTCTGCGCTTACGTAAGGCGGGACGCTAGGCAAGTATCCAAGTTTTTCCTCAAGGAACTCGCGGTCCCCGGGGCGCTGGAAGGAAAGCGCCTCGCGCTGCAGGGGAAATTCTCGTCACGCGCCATCATCGAGCGAGGCGAGGCGTACGTGAAGCTCTTCGTTTTGTGCAAGGAGTGCGGAAAGCCCGACACGCAGCTTCAAGCCCTTGAGCGGGGCTTGTACTCGGTTAAGTGCGAGGCGTGCGGCGCGAAGCGCT
>JACRGG010000052.1 GCA_016217775.1 Microcaldota archaeon | reverse complement strand
TGGAACGTTACAATATTGATGGCAAAGTAGCCGTTTTTTTTATTAAGCTATAAGCTTGCTATTGCCTTGAGTATCTTCTCGTGTCCTTTAATCAGCTTGTTGAATTCAGTCAGCTCTTTAGCCCCTATATCGTATTTTTTCTTATCTATTAAATTCCCTGATTTCGCCATACGAGAAAAATAGGCTCTCGCGGGTTAAAAACGTTATATTCAAGCACTACGGCCGGCTTTAACGGCATTGCCTTGAGGCTTTTTTGCTCGCCTGGAGTTTCTTCCCTGATTTCAATAACTAGGTTGAGTTCTTTTTCAAGAAATTCTTTCGCCTCGCCCAGGACTTTCCGCTCGTCGATTGAAGAAAGCCCGCGCTTTAGTTGGAAAAAGTTTTTTTCAACAAACTTCCGCACCGCCTCATCGCTCGACTTTACTTTGCTTTGCTCGTCCGCGCCCGCAACGGCTTTCTTCACTTGCTCAAACTTTGATTTGCTTGCAACAAAGATTGCCGCGCGCTTTGGCTTGAACTTGACCAACTCGATTATTTTCCTGCAGTCGAACAAGACGCTTTGCACCAGCGACTGCTCTTCCTCGAGCTTCCCGTCAATCGCCTTGGAATCAAACTTCGGCCATTGCGATAAGGACGCAATTGTTTTTCCGCCGATTTCGCTCCACAACTCCTCGCTCGCGTGCGGAGTAACCGGGCAAAGCAATAAAGCCCACTTGTTCAACACTTTTTTCGCGACAAAAGCCTTTTCCCCCTCGCTGGCGCGCTTGGTAAAATAATCGTATGCGTTAAGCAAGTCGAAGAAAGACGCTTGAATATAATCGCGAAGCCTAAATTCCTCCAGCGCGAGAGTCGAATCACGCAGCGTCGACTCGAATTTTGATACGAACCAATTGCTTAAGCTAGTCTCTTCCCCTTTGCCGTCCTGCGCTTTGCTTTTCAACGCGGCGCTTAACTCGCGCACTGCGCCAACGTATTTCAAGAAAGTCTTGCGCGCCGCCTCCGCGTCCTTCGCGCGGTAATCCAAGACGCTCCCAAAATCGGATGCGTGGGCGCAGTATAGCCTGAACAAGTCCGAGCCGACAGTCTTCGAGATTGAGTTTAGCAGGATAACATTCCCTTTTGACTTGCTCATTTTCTTCCCCTCGCAAATCAGCAAGTCGTTTAGCGTAATGGCTTTGGGCCAGTGCCTTTTCTCGAAAATCGCGGTGTGCGCAAAAACAAAGAACGACAAGTGGTTGGAGATGTGCGCAATCGCGGTGTGGCGGTGGTCAAGCGGGTACCAGTAAAGGAATTCCTCGCGAGTTTTCTCCAAAACGTCTTCCTTAACTAGCGTTTTTTTCGCAACGACCTGCACATCGCCTCGGCCTAAGTAAACAAAGTCAAAGAATTCCTCGGTTAATTGCTCCGGCTTGATTTTGTTCGCGCGGATTTCCTTAATTATGGCGTAGAAGCTCATATAAATCGTCGAGTCGCTTAACGACTCGATTATCCACTCGTTATTAAACGGCAGCTGCGTTCCCAATCCCCGTCGGCGCGCGCACGGGCGCTTGTCCAGCCAGTTGAAAATGTCCTCGAATTGCTTGCGGTATTTTTCAGGGTAGACCTTCATTTCCTTAAGGCACTCAAAGCTTTTCTCCTTCCAGCCTGCTGAATTATAGTCGATGAACCACTGGCCGCTCATTATTGCGGCGATTACCTTCCCCCCGCAGCGGCACTCGGCTGCCCGATTGGTTTCAAAGAAATCAAATGCCTTCCCGCCCGCCTTCAGCTCGTCGCCGACTCTTGTTTTCGCGTCGGCAACCGATAGCCCGGCGAATTGCCCGCAGTTTTTCTTGAGCTTCCCCCCGTAGAATTCCTTGGAGTACAATTCCTTGGTCGCCTTCTCCAGCTTTTGCCTCTCGCGGGTGTTAACAATCTTCATTTGCTGGACTAATTCAAGCGCGGGAAATTCCCCGAAATCCGGCACGCTAATTAATGAAATTAATTTGATTGCGTTTACTTTCTCCTCGAGTTTCTTGTCCTTATACCTATCGAGCTCTTTCTTGTTTTTTTTCAGCTCTTCAATCGCGACTGCGTCAAACGGCGCGTGGGCGGGAACCGAGTGCACAAAGCCGGTGGCGTTGTCCGCGTCCACAAAACCAGCGGGGAGGATGGGGATTTTATTGCCGAGGGGGCCGGTAATAATTTCGCCGACGAACTCCCCGCCTTTCTTCTCGCCGAGCTTTTTTACCTTCCTGTTTTGGTAAGACAATTTTTCCGCCGCCTGCGCGCTTAACCAAAGCTTTTCCCCGTCAACTTCAACCAATTCGTAGCCGGTTTCGGGGTTGACGAACATATTCGTGATTCCAAAAACTGTTTCCGGCCGCAGTGTCGAAGAAACAATGAACGAGCCGTCCTCCCGAGCGAACTTGAATGCAATGAATTTCTGGACTTCAACCGAATCCGTGTCGCCGTCCTTAATGTCGTCCTCCGCAACCGCGTTCTTGTCCGTAATGCAGTACAATAGCGGGTAGTCGGCTTGCTTGAGATAATTTTTTTCCTTGAACTTGCGGAACTGCCACTCGATAAATTTATTGTATTCGGCGTCTCCGGTAGTGAACTGGCGCGACAAGTCGATTGAGTACCCAACCGACTTAAAGTCGTTGATTAACTTTCCGGAAAAATAGTTTACCACCGCCCACGGGTCGGTAAACGAGTGCACTATGCCGCTTATTTTCTTCTCGTCCTTCTCGTAAACGCCGACGTAGTCCTTGTACAACGCGATTGTCTGCGCGTCGCCAGCCTTAATCTTGTTGGAAATGGCTAGGACGGGTGTGCCGGTAATGTGGAACGCCATCGGGAACAACACGTTGAATCCCGCCATTCGCTTGTACCGCGCTATCACGTCGCCGTTGGTGTAAGTGCGCCCGTGCCCCACGTGCAAAGTCCCGGAAACGTAGGGGTAGGGAATAGTGAAGAAAAATTTCTTCTTGCTAGAATCTGTTTTAGGCTCGAAAGCCTTGCTCTCGAACCACTTGTCCTGCCACTTTTTTTCAATGCTAGTGTAATCCCAGTCCACTTTAAGCCAACTTCTTCAAATGCCGTATTAAATCAATTCAATTGATGCTTGATTAAATTTAAATCGTGTGCGGTTTTGGGCGGCGGGCTTTAGCCGGCGTTTTTTACTTGTTGAACAATTCGTCCCTAGTTACGCCAATGTCTTTGAGGATTTGAATCGTCAACCCTTTTTTTATCTGCGTAGTGC
>JACRGG010000054.1 GCA_016217775.1 Microcaldota archaeon | reverse complement strand
GATCTTTAAGCCTGATGAAAACGCGCGTGATGACACTGAATCGAAACTTCGTAATCAAGTGGTGAAGGAACGCAATCTTTTGGGTCACAAGCGTTGGGCGAAAAAAAATCGTTACGGCTTTCGGTGGCCTGCAACTGAAGGAATTTTTAGTGCTTTGAAACGTTTGTTTGGTGAACAACTCGCTGCTACAAGCGAGAAAGGCATGCTGCAGGAAGCAGCATGCAAACTATGGGCGTATCAACGAATCAAACGCTTCGGCGAAGCGTAGCCAAATAACAAAAACCAGAAAACAATCAAGTTATGCAACACAGCAATTTGCGCCATTCTTTGCGCAAGAAGGCTTTTCGCCCGCGGATCGCCCGTTTGCGTTACCCACGGGTATTTTTTCCCCGCCATTTATTTCACCGCAGTAAACGCAATCTCGAATTCCTTATCCCTGATTTTTTCCTTCGAGTAGAAAAAGTGTTCCCCAGTGGGCTTCTCGAACTTCAGCGTTTTCGCGCCGACTTTTTGCGCAAACTCCTTTTCCAACCCCTTCAAGTCAACCGGAGAATTGATTACTAGATTAATCGTGTTTTCTTTCACCAGCCCCGAGTTTTTCCTCGCGTCCTGGACTTTTCGCGTCAACTCGCGCAAAAACCCTTCCTTCTCCAATTCGATAGTCAGCGCAGTGTCCAACTCGACTTTAAACTCTCCGTCCTCCAACTGCACGTCCTTGACGTTCGCCTGCTTTTCAATCAATCCAGTCAGCTTGTCGAGCACTCCGGTTGCCGGCGCGTAAACAACCGCCTTGGAAAGCGGCCATCGCACGCCAATCTTCGCCTCGTTGCGCTTGGAGAGTATTTCCGCAATTATGCGGTTGGCCAGCGCGAACGACCCCTCGAGCTCGGGGTCAATCTTCTTCTCCTCCAAAACCGGCCACTGCGTGAAGTGAATGTTCTTGCTTTCAATCGCGTCGCGGTACACAAAATCCGTGACGAACGGGCAAAACGGCGCCAAGAGCTTCGAGACCGCCATCAAGCAGTTTTTTAGCGTCTCCGCCGCCCCCTCGTCTGTGCGCTCGCGGATTAATTTAATGTACGTTCGCGAAAAATCATCGTTGGCAAATACGGCGAGCTTCTCGAAGCACTTGTTGAACTCGTTTTTCTCAAAGTGCGCGGTGTACTCCTTCACCAAAGTGTTCAAGCGCGAGGTAATCCACTTGTCCTCAATCCGAATTTCCTTCCTGCTTGCCGCCTTGAATTGCTTTGTGAAAACGTACGTGTTCCAGTAAATGTTCAAGAACGGGGTTACTTGCATCCGCACGAGCTGCTCGCTAAAGCGCTTTGGCTCCCCCACCGCGCTGGTGCAAAACTGCAGGCGGACCGCGTCAACGCCGACAGAATCGAATACCTTGCGCGGGTCGAGAACGTTGCCCTTGGACTTGCTCATCTTCTGGTTGTTCTCGTCCACGATGTGCCCCGCGCAAACAACGTTTTTGTACGCCACCGAGTCGAAAAGCGCGACCGAGAGGACGTGCATCGTGTAAAACCACCCGCGCGTCTGGTCTATGGCCTCGGCGATGAAATCGTACGGAAAGCGCTTGCGGAAATAATCCTTGTTCTCGAACGGGTAGTGCAATTGCGCGAACGGAGCGCTCCCGGAATCGTACCAGCAGTCAATAACATCCGCAACGCGCTTTTGCGTCTTGCCGCACGCCCCGCATTTAATCGCCAGCCCGTCGATTCCCGGCTTGTGCAAGTCAATGTTGTCCGCCGCGCCGGTTAACTTGATTAGCTCTTCCCTGCTCCCAACGCACGTAATCTTTCCGCACTCGCACTTCCAAATCGGGAGGGGAGTTCCCCAAAATTTTTTGCGGCTTAGCGCCCAGTCCTTCGCGCCGGCAAGCCATTCTCCAAAGCGCCCGTCCTTAATGTTGTCGGGGAACCAATTGATTTCCCTGTTCTTCTCGACAAGCCTGTCCCTAAACGCGGTTACTTTCACGAACCACGAGAGCGTCGCGTAGTACAATAATGGCGTGTCGCACCGCCAGCAGTACGGGTAGTCGTGCTCGTAGCTTTCCGCCTTGATTATTTTGCCTTCGCCTTCAAGCATTTCGATTATCTGCCTGTCCGCTTTTTTCACGAACTGGTCCGCGAGCGGGGGAACATCGGCAGTGAACTTTCCGCTTGAGTCAACCGGCTGCAAAAAATCAAGGTTGTTTTCCTTTCCGACATTATAATCGTCTTCGCCAAACGCGGGGGCGATGTGCACTACCCCCGTGCCTTCGAGTGTGGTCACGAAATCGCCCGCCACGATTTTAAACGAGTTTCTCGCCGCGCTTTCAAAAAACGGCATTAGCGCCTCGTATTTTCTCCCGACCAATTCGCTCCCGCTTATTTTCCCGATTATTTTCCCCATTGGAAAATAATGCTCGGTGCGCTCCTGCGCCAAAATGAATTTCTGCCCGTCCTTCTCGACTTTAACGTAAGTAGTCTTAGGGTTCACGGCCAAGCCCACGTTTGACGGCAGTGTCCACGGGGTTGTAGTCCACGCGAGCACGAAAGTGTCGTCCGCGTCCTTTAGCCTGAATTTAACCGTAATCGTCTTGTCGCTGACTTTTTTGTACCCCTGCGCGACTTCGTGCGAGGAAAGCGGGGTCTCGCACCGCGGGCAGTACGGGACTACCTTGTGCCCCTCGTACAACAATCCCTTGTCGTACAATTGCTTTAGGCTCCACCAAACGCTTTCAATGTAATCGTTAGTCAAGGTTACGTAAGGGTTTTGCAAGTCAATCCAGTACCCCATTTCCTTGGTTGTCTTGCTCCAGTCCACTATTTTGGAGAACACGCTCTCGCGGCAGTTTGCCACAAAGCGCCCCACCCCTAAGGCTACGACTTCTTTTTTTGACTTGAGCCCGAGCGCCTTTTCCTGCGCGACTTCAACGGGCAGGCCGTGGCAGTCCCAGCCTCCCTTGCGCGGAACGCTGAAGCCCTGCATATACTTAAACCGGTTTTTCGCGTCCTTGAAAGTGCGCATCTCGATGTGGTGCAGCGCCGGGGGCGCGTTGGCCGTCGGCGGGCCTTCGAGGAATGAAAAAGTTTTTTTTCCCGGCTCGTCGCGCAGGCTCGCCTCAATCTGGTTTTTTTCCTTCTCCCACCAAGACGCTACCGTGCCTTCAACGTTCTTAAAATCGTACATAAAACTCGCGTAATACTATTGTTGCAAAACAATTAAGAGACGCTATGTTCTTTTTTAAAAAACGGTTCTTTGCGCAAGAGCGCGCCCATCTGAAAACTGTTGCCCGTAAAAGTCAGGAAATATTGTGGGAGATAATCGCGTCGTTCTCTTCTTCGTTGCGCTTTTCTAACCTGACTTCAACCGCGCTTTCCTTAATCCCTATTTTCGCGGCGTACGTCTTAACGAGCGTATTGATGCCGCTGGAACCGGCTTTTTTCGGCGCGACGAAAAGCAAGTGAAGTTTTCTTTCTCTAGTGGTTGAAGTGATAAGCGCGTGGGGATGCCCTTTGGGAATCCAGTGCTGCAGCTTTCCAATGCCGTAGATAATGCTGTATGGCGATGACTCCCAGTTTTTTGGCCTCGCCTTGATTTTTTTCAATGCAGTAGTGAGGCTTTTTACTGCCGCGCCCACGTGCCACTGCAAATCGGGGTAAATGTGCGGCTTATTGCTTTCAAAAACAGGGGGTTTTCCGCCGGCATTATACTTACCGTAGTAAGCGGGGGAAGGAATTCTCGCCAGCGGGTGTGAAATAATCACGTACTTGTATTCCCCCGCTTTTTTGACTCTAGCTATGGCAATTTCGTCTCCGTCAACTCCGGCATCGTGCGCGTAATCGCTTAAAATCTCGCGGAACTTAACCGCATTCTCGTCGAAAGTGCTGGCTACCCTCAAAAAAATCTGCCTAGACGATGTTTCGCCCAATTTCACATCCACCACGTGGCTTAACTCCGTGCGCATAACGCTGGTTTTGAACGCTGTTTTTGGATAATAGTCTGTAGTGAACAAAACCGCGCGTGCGTCGTACACGGTGTTCAATCTCCGCGTAAGCTTTCGCACGTGCTCCATACTCTAATTACCTAAAATATTATTGGGGGAAAAAACGATTTAAAGCAGCTCAGCCCGCGGTTTCCTTCTCCAATACTTTGCCGACCAGGTAGTTGGAGTCGAATGCAATCAAGTCGGCGTACTCCTGGCCGACTCCGATGAATAATAGGGGGAGCTTGGTTTCGTACGCGATTGAAAACGCGTTGCCTCCCTTCGCGTCGCAGTCGAGCTTGGTCAGGATAATCGCGTCGAGCTTGATTTTCTCGTTGAAGGTCTTCGCCTGCTCGATAATCGAGTTGCCGGCGATGGTTTCTCCGACGAAAATCTTCAAGTGCGGCTTGACCACGCGCACTATCTTCTCCATTTCCTTAAGCAAATTCTGGTTCGTCTCCTGCCGCCCCGCGGTGTCCACCAGCACGACGTCCGCAGCGTGTGCCTTCGCGTAATTAATCGCGTCAAACGCGACCGCAGCCGGGTCCGACCCGTAAGAGTGCTTGACTACCTTCACCCCCAGCTTCTCGCCGTGGAACGCCGACTGCTCGATTGCCGCCGCGCGAAAAGTGTCGGACGCGCTAATCACGGGAGTGAAATTATTTTCCTGCAAAAACTTAGCGAGCTTGGCTATCGTAGTAGTCTTTCCCGCGCCGTTTGGCCCGAGGAAAACAATTACCGCAATCTCGCCCTTGTTTTTCAGCGCGCTCACGTAATTAACCAAGCTAAACGATTCGGCGAACAGCGAATTGAGCGTATTGGAAAACTCCGCGCGGATTTGCGAATCGATTTTCCCCTTCTGCACGCGCTTTCCAACGAGCCTCTTGCGCAAATCCCCGAGGACAAACTGCGCAGTGTCAAAAGAAACGTCTGACTCTAGAAGCGCCATTTCAAGCTGCTCAAATAGCTCTTTCGTCTCGCCTTCGGTAATCTCGACTTCGCTTGAAAACAATTGCCTGACTTTCGAGAAAAGCCCGAGCTTTGGCTTTAGCGCAATCTCTTCGCGCGGCTTTGATTCCATTGCTGGAATTAATTTAGGCTTTGGCATCGGCTCGAAAGGCTTTTGCCCGATTGCGTCATCTTCAACCGCCTGCGGCCTTGGCAAAACAGGTTTTTTTTCCCAAACCGACTGGGGAATAATTTCTTTAGAAACAGGTTTCTCTTCAGCAATTTGTTTTTTTTCCTCAACAAATTGCGGCGCGGCTTCTTCGACAGCCTGCTTTTTTTCTTCAGCCGGCTTTTCCTCCCCAACGGGCGGCTGTGCTGGTTTTTCCTCCTCTTTCTTAGTCAAGCTTCCGATGAAGGAGCTAATCTTGTTTTTCAGCAAGCCAAACATTTGAGTTCACTCTATTTATTGAAATTCGTTTTAATTACTGGAATTGCTCCTGCTGCGCGCGCTTTACCAGCGCGTTTAAGTTCGCGCCCGCGTTTTTCAGCGCGTTCTCCAACTCCATTCTCCTCTCTTCCATCGACGAA
Source organism: Microcaldota archaeon (assembly GCA_016217775.1). Lineage (GTDB taxonomy): Archaea > Micrarchaeota > Micrarchaeia > Norongarragalinales > UBA97 > JACRGG01. The sequence goes on along the minus strand of JACRGG010000054.1, from coordinate 1,452 downwards.
ATCACGGAATCGTAGTCCTTCTCGGCGATTATTTGCGCGCCGACATCGTACAATATCTTGTCGTCGGATTTTCCCGCCTTGACAAAAGCCCCGCCGCCGAGCGGGAACAGCAGTTCCTTCTCGTTCTTAAGTGCCTTCACCGACTCAAGGCCCTGCATTACCTCGGATAAGGCGGTTTGAATCGCCTGGAGCTGCCCCTCCAGCTGCTGGGCTTGCTGCTGCATCGCGCGCGCCTGCATCATTTTCTGCTGCGCTTGCCTGTCTTGCTTATTGCCGTCTTCAGCCATTGTTTTCTTTACCTCATAAAACTAATTAATCCCGTTTTTTCACTCTTTGCTTAGCGTGCTGTAAATCCTTTGAAGCTCAAACCCGGTTGTCAGCGAGCCAACGATTGCGCCCTTCGAGTTCGCGACGAGGCCGTACTTGTTGTAAGGCGTCCCTAAGTTGTTCGTCGCGCGCGCGGAAGACTTGACTTTTAGGTGCTCGGCAATCGTTTTAATCTCTCCATCGTCAAGCTCGTTGTAGGCCAACAGCCCGTAGTTGTTCGCGACGCACCCCGAGCCGATTGCCTGGATTGAATCAAACTCCGCTCGAAGCACCGCAACTCCGAGGCAGTCCTGGATTTCCTGCGCTTGTTTTCTCTCAACAAGCTTGGGCACGACGGCGCCGTAATCATTGCATAAAACAGTGTTTCCGGGCGCGAGCTTGTCCATAAAGCAGGCGTTCAAGCCCAATTTTTTGAAAACGCTTATTTCCTGCGCCTCGGCCTGCTTGGACAATACGGCTCCATTCGAGTTAACCACGCTGAAAATCCCGATTAGCGGCGATTGGGAAATGAATAATTTGACTACCTGTGTCCCAAGCGCGTCCTGCACTTGGCCGACCAGATGCGGTGGCGCGGTGGGCGGGAGGAAAGAGTGGGTTTCGTTAGTCTGCAAAAACATTCCAATAAAGGGGTTTCTCTCAACATCCGTTTTTAGTATCTTCAATTGCAACAACCCGGCTGGCGATTTAATGGAAAAAACCCGTCCAACTGGCCTTTACTTGGACAAGCTTACTTGAATGCTTTGGTCCTCCAGCTTTTCAGTCAAAACACGAACTTTTTTCAATGGCTTAATGGCGCCTCGCGCGAGTATGGCGGAGTTGACTGCATTGTCTATCTTAATTAGCTTGCGGTTTGGCTGCTTTAAGTGCCTTGCAATAAACTCGCGCAACAGCCTGATTGCGGTGTTCCCCCTTTTCGTCTGGGGCTTTTCGTACGCCTTCAGCAACGGCACCGTGTGAACTCGGCTTAACAAAACTTTTTTCTTCTCCTGTTTTTTTTCTTCCTTCTTTTCCTGCTTCTTCTCCTCTTTTTTTCCAGCCTTGGCTTCTTCCTTCTTCTCGACCGGCTTTGAAGCCTTCTCGTCCTTTTTCAAGGCAGGAGTTTTGGAGGCCTCGGTTTTCTTCTCG
>JACRGG010000053.1 GCA_016217775.1 Microcaldota archaeon | reverse complement strand
GATGAAATTAAATTCCCGGACTTTCAATTCGGGGTTTTCGACGATGCCATAATCTACGACCACAGAAAGAAAACAGTGAAGTACGCTTACTTGCGCGAAAACAGGCTCGCGCAAATAAAGTCGCATCTGAAAGACTCTCAAGAACAACTGGCGCCGCTTAAGGTTGGGGCGGTTAAAACTAATTTTGGGGAGAAAAAATATTGTGAACTGGTCGAACGAGCGAAGGAATACATTCGCGCGGGGGAGACTTTCCAGACGGTTCTCTCGCGGCGCTTTGAAATGGATTACTCCGGGGATTTTCTCCCGTTTTATACGCGGTTAAAGCAAACTAATCCCTCGCCGTACTTGTACTACTTGAAGTTCGGCGACAGGCACGTCGTGGGTTCGAGCCCGGAGAACTTGATTCGTGTGGAGGGCCGCGCGATTTCAAGCTACGCGACGCTTGCGGGCACGCGAGTGCGGGGGAAAACGCCATTGGAGGACGCGGCTCTGGAAAAAGAGTTATTGTCGGACCCTAAAGAGCGCGCGGAGCACTTGATGCTGGTTGATTTGACTCGCAACGACGTCGGCAAAATAGCCAAGATTGGCTCGGTTAAAGTACCCAAGCTAATGGAGGTGCACAAGTTTTCGCGCGTGCAGCACATTGCGTCTCTAGTCACCGGAGAATTAGCGGAAGGAAAAACGTGTTTTGACGCGTTCAACTCTATTTTCCCGGCGGGAACCGTTTCGGGTGCGCCGAAAATCCGTGCTATTGAAATAATCAAGGAGTTGGAAAAAACTTCCCGCGGACCGTACGCGGGGGCAGTCGGGTATTTCTCCTCGAATGGAAACGCGGATTTCGCGATTGGAATCCGCACCTTGTTTGCCGATAGGAAGAAAGCGTTTGTTCAAGCCGGGGCTGGAATAGTGTACGACAGCGTTGCGGAGAAAGAATTTGTTGAAACGCAGAACAAGGCGTCGGCGTTGTTTCACGCACTCGGGGTTGCGGATGGAGCAGGGGGAGAAAAGGGCAAATGAATGAACTTAACGTCCTGCTCATAGACAATTTCGACTCGTTTACGTACAACCTCTACCAGTACGTCGGTGGGCTAGGGTGCAAAGTTACAGTCGCGCGCAACAACGAATTGACCATAAGGCAGATAGAGTCAAAAAAGTTTGATAAAATAATCATTTCCCCCGGGCCTGGAAACCCGGATAACGGGAAGGACTTCGGGGTTTGCAGGCAAGTGATTCTACAGCTTGGAAAAACTATTCCGATTCTCGGAGTGTGCCTCGGCCACCAGGGGATTATCAGCGCGTTTGGCGGGAGGGTAATCCGCGCGCCTCTTCCAATGCACGGAAAGACGAGTTTAGTGAAGCATAATGGAAAAGGGATTTTTGCAGGCGTTAAAAACCCGCTGTCGGTAATGCGCTACCACTCCCTCGTCGGCGACGAGAAATTGATGCCGTCGTGTCTTGAAGTAACCGCTAAAAGCCTTGACGACAATCAAGTAATGGCGGTGGAGCACAAGGAACTTCCGATTTACGGGATTCAATTCCACCCGGAGTCCATCTTAACCGAGGACGGAAAGAAAATTCTTAAAAATTTTATTGAGGTGCGCGCGTAAATGCCCTGCGAAGATTTTCCTGCATTGCTGAAATTAGTTGTTGAAAAACACAATTTGACCGTCGAGCAATCCTCTTTGGCCCTTGACTTGATTTTAGCGGGCAAGGCGACGCCAGTGCAAATCAGCTCGTTTCTAACCGCGTTAAAGCTAAAGGGAGAAACCGTTGATGAAATCACCGGGTTTGTCCAAAGCGTGAGGAAGAACGCAGTTGCGGCGAACTTGGATTCCAGTAATTTAGTTGACACCGCGGGCACTGGTGGGGATGGAACTAAGACTTTCAACATCTCGACTTGCGCGGCAATCGTTGCAAGCGCGGTGCCAGGCGTTAAAGTCGCCAAGCACGGGAACCGCGCGGCGTCAAGCAAGTGCGGGAGCGCTGATGTCCTGGAAGAGCTTGGAGTCAAAATCGCTTTTGATGCTCAAAGCGCCAAGAAATTCTTTGACGAAACCGGGTTCGTGTTCTTATTCGCCCCCGCTTTTCACCCCGCGCTTAAAATAGTCGCGCCAATAAGGCGGGAGCTTGGATTCAAGACGGTCTTCAACATTCTCGGCCCGCTCTCCAACCCGGCGGGGGCCAAGCGCCAGCTGCTCGGAGTGTTCGACAAGTCCGCCGCAACGAAGATGGCGCGGGTTTTGAAAAACTTGGGTTGCGAGAAAGCCATCGTGGTTTCAAGTGATACTGACGAGCTTTCATTAAGCTCGAAAACAATGGTTTTGGAAGTCGAGAACGGTGAGGTAAAACAATACGAGGTTTCCCCCGAGGACTTTGGGTTCTCCAAACAACCGCTTGACTCCCTCGTGGTTTCAGACAGGAAGCAAAGCGCGCAGAAAATCCTTTCGGTTCTCTCCGCAGATAGCGGCGCTGCTCGTGACATAGTATTGCTAAACGCGGGTGCTGCAGTGTACGCAAGCGGGGTTGCAAACTCGATTAAGGAAGGAATTGAGTTGGCGAAAAAAGCAGTTGATTCCGGCGCGGCAATGAAAAAACTAGAGTTGCTGAAAGAAACCAGTTTGAAGTATTAGATTGGGCTTGAGAAATATGGCGGACATTTTAGACAAATTCATTGCGGAAGCTAAGGAAAGCATTGCAAGCGGCTACTACGACGCGCCGGTGCGGGCGCGAGTAAGGAAAATTAGTTTCAGCAAAGCGCTTTTGAAAAACTTTGCCCTAATCGCGGAATTAAAGCGCGCGTCCCCAGCAGGCGATTATTCCCTGACTGGCGTTGACGTTGAAAAAACCGCTAGATTGTTTGAGGAAAACGGGGCGGGCGCGGTATCTGTTGTAGTCGCGCAAAAATCCTTTAAGGGAAACGTCAGCGACGTGACCGCAGTTAAGAAAACAGTTGGCTTGCCCGTATTGTTCAAGGACTTTGTCTTGGATTTTAAGCAAGTTGATTGCGCGAGCGCGGTTGGAGCCGACGCGGTCTTATTGATTCAAAGCGTGATGGACAGACGCAATCTTGACGTTGGCGAGTTCATTGAGTACGCGCACTCGAAGGGCTTGGAAGTCCTCCTCGAGTGCTACACTTCAAGCGAGTTCTCGCGCGCTTTGAAAACAAAAGCTGATTCCCTTGGAGTCAATAATCGGGACTTGCAGACTCTCAAAGTCGATTTTGCCCAAACAAAGAAAATAATGGGTTCTGTCGACGAAAAACTATTGGCTGGAAGGCCGAGAGTTAGCGAGAGCGGGGTGAAAACCCGCGAGGACTCCCAGTTCGTGAAAAACCTGGGCATTAACGCGGTTTTGGTTGGCACCGCGTTGTGGAAAACAGATAACCAAGCGATGAAAATACGCGAACTCGCGCTCAAGTAGTGCATCTTGTTGCAAATGGCTTCAAAGAGGAACTCTAAAAAACCCTTCGTGCTATAACCTAGTTATACTTTTTTTAGAATTTGGTTAAATGGAGTGGATGTATTATGGCCGACAAGTATTTGGTTAAACCGCTGCCGTACGCGTACGACGCGCTTTCGGGAATCAGCAAGGAAACGAACACTTTCCACCACGACAAGCACTACGCTGGGTACGTAATGAAGAGAAACGAGATTTACGAAAAGCTCAAAACCGCGGACCGCAGCAAGTCAAACGCGAACTACTCGGAGTTCGGCGAGTTGAAAAGGCGCGAGACGTTCAACGCCAACGGCCAAGTGCTCCACGAATTGTTTTGGGAAGCCCTGGGAGGAAACGGCAAGCCTAGCGGCGAGTCGGTAGTGAAAAAAATCGAGGAAGACTTTGGCTCAATCGACAAGTGGAAGGAGGACTTCAAGGCAAGCGCTCTCTCCGCACTGGGTTGGGCGGTAACCGTATTCGATTTTTCCGACGGCGAGGTGCACAATTACACCGGCGACACTCACAACCAAGGCGGAGTCTGGGGTTGCGTTCCGCTACTGGCCATTGACGTTTTCGAGCACGCGTACTACCGCGATTACGGGCCGAACCGCGCTGCGTACGTTGACGCGGTAGTCAACAACATTGATTGGAAGAAAGTCGAGAAAAACTATTCGATAATCGAGAAAGTGCGAAAGCTTTCAGAACAAAAATAGGCGGAAGGCGCACTGAACTAACCGGGGATTAGTACCAATTGATTGGCGGCTGGTTTTCGTTGAAGGAGATTAGCGCGTGGCTGTCGCACGCGTGCCTTAATTCTGTTGAGCTTCCACGGTAAGCGTGCAAGTTTATTGTTTTTACGCCGATTTTCTTGATTAAGTGCACTGCGGGAACAAAATCGGCGTCTCCGGTTAAAAATATTATGAAATCGAATTTTTTCGTTTGCGCCGCTTCAATAGCATCAACCGCCATTAGCACGTCGATTCCTTTTTCTTTCGTGAGTTTTATCAGCTTCAAGTTTACTAGAAACTGCCATAACTTGTTTTTGCACTCGTCGATAATGCCGGATTGTTTTCCTGCATCCAATGCTTTTTGCAGGGTAATGTTTACCGCGTATCTTAATGGCCTTGAGTGAATCGATAGCTTGCCGCTTGTTTTCCGCAGTTTTTCGTGAAACTTTTGCTGCCCCGCGTAGCCAACGGCGTCTTTCGTCCGGTCTTTAACAGCGTCGTAATACCTTACTTCAAGCAAACCAGTTTTTTTGCTTACTTCCTGAAAGATTCGAGTAAACTCCAGTTCGCTTAACGCGTTTCGCCCGCTTTCTTTCACCGCGTGGTAGAAGTTCGTTCCGTCAATCAACAAGCAAGCCTTCGGCTGTACAATCAATTAAACCAACTTTTTAGCCCGCGGTTGCACAAGCCTAAACTTATGCAAACACGGGGAAGCAATAACTAATACTAGAAAAATACGATATATATGCCTTTGGTAGAACTCGCGGTTTTTTTCAGCAAAAACAACGTTTTTGCGCCAGTTCCCGCCTTGATTGCCTCAATCGTGCAATTGCAGGCCTTCCTTGAGTGCGGCTGCGAAAAGAACGTTGGCGTCTATTACTATCTTCAATTGCTTTTCGCCGCCTTTTCAAGCCGCTTAGTCAAAGCCAAGCCGACTTTCCTGCTCAAGCGCTCCACGTCCTTCTGCGTTAAAGCGCTGTCCTTGCTGAACTCATTGAGAATAGCCAAGTCGTCGAGTTTTTTCTTAAACGACTGCCTCGCCACCTCGCTCCAATTGATTTCCGGATTTTCATCCAATTGCTTTTTCAAGTCCGTTGAAACCGCTATCGTCAAGTTAACCACTTTCATTTCACCCCCCTAATTGCTTTAACACGTTAATTATGTGCAAAACGCGTATTTATTCCTTTTGGGTGAAACACTAAACTAGTGGACTAAAAGCCTTTTAAACAAAATTAGGCCAACGTTCCGCCTCGTTCAGGCTCAAATGATTTTCATTAATCATTGAAGCATACGTTATGCAGAATACTTGGGGTGCGCAGGCAATCGATGGAGGCTCGGCTGAATTTGTTTAAAAGCAGTGTCGTGTTTTTATATCGCCCTTGCCTGTATTCTATGTATTTCTTTAGCGATTTGCGGTGGTTTTTTTGCCTGAACAAGATTTTACTTGGCCTTCCAGGTCAGACATCAAGAAAATGCTCAACTATACTGAATTGCCGATATCTTCTGGAAACCCGAAATGGATTTTTGAAGGCATTAAAGAGAAACTGGAGGACTTGGATTATTCTATTGAGCGGGAAGAATTCTCTATTCAGAAAACAGGGCATTGGGAGGAAATAGCCGATCTTGACGCAAAATTGTTTGTAAAAAGAGAGGATGAGGAAGAAAAGCCAACGCTTGCCGCGCCTTCAAATCTTTCTAAATACGTTCCTTTGCTTGGGTTAGTTGGCGCCTTGCTGTTGTTTGCCGGCTTTTTAGCAAATGATGGCGGCATCGGGCTGTTTGGCTTTCTTTTACTCGTATTATTTGTTTTATTCTGGTGGAAAAGAAAAAGCCCATTATCCCGAGAAATTATTATCCTTATGACTGGAGAAGTTAGGCGAAGCATCCGGTCAAAACGAATTGGCACCAAACTTGCCCGCGAACGCGGAACGCATTCTCGAAGTGTTGAAGAAGCGTATCTTGCAAGCGACCTGCAAATCCGCGTTGCAGGCAGCGCAAGCGAGGAAAAAACAGAGGATAGCGTCCGGGAAGACATCAAGGACTTTATTTCAAAAATCAGGCACGATTTCAGATAAAGCCCAAAGCAAACAATATCTTGATTAACAATAAACCCCTAATTGCTGTCGGTGGGAAAACTGAAGAAAATAGTCGTACTGGCATTCTTGTTACTATTTGTTTTACCGAGTAATACAATTGCTGAAGCTTGTCAAGAGAATGAGCTTAGTAATATTGCTGTTGGTCAAGTTCTATTAAACCCCGGGTATTATTCTGAAGTTATTTCAATATCTGAAAAAAATTATCCAGTTGAGATGAATGTCTTTGATATAAACCAAGATACTGGAATGGCCGTTTGGCGGAGTAGCGAATTAAGAAAAGACACTCG
>JACRGG010000051.1 GCA_016217775.1 Microcaldota archaeon | reverse complement strand
TTCGGCGGCGGCGTGAAGGAAGGGGAAAAGCCGCGGGAAACGCTTTGGCGCGAAATGAGCGAGGAAATGCCTTTTCTAAAAGCAGGGCACATAAAACGGGTTACCGACCTTATCGGCGTTCCGTCATACGTCGCCAGGAAGGGAATGGAGATAGGCGGGAAAAAAATTCCAGGCACGCACGAAGGCGCGCAGCTTCACGCGCACGGTTTTTTAGTTGAACTTAAGCCGAAAAGAGTAACGGAGCTTGGAGCTGAATTCGAGCACGACATTGAGAAAGCGCTGCAAAAAGCGCGGGGGAACAAGCCCGCGTCAAGCACAAACGAATTGTCCTTCCCAGTTTTCGTCCCGCTTAGCGAAGCGTCCAGGCTTTCGCGCGAGCGCCCGGAACTAATCGTACCGCACTGCCTTAGCTTCATTTCAGCGCTTGAATCGCGGCTTGAGCAAAAAAAAACGGCGGCTCTTCAAAGAAAAAACGCGGCCGCTTCGGAACGCGGGATGGTTTAATACAGAGTCTTGTTCTTTTTTTTCTTCCAACTAAGCAACGTCTTTAGGCACTCTTTTCTGTCTAATTGTTTTTCCAAGAAATTCGTTTTAAAGTGCTTGCGGATTTCGCCGTAGATTTTCTTGTCATCAAAGCCGATTTTGGCGGCGTCAGACGCGGTTGCGCCGAAAAAGATTTTGCCTATCTTCGCCCAGCGGATTGCCGCAAAGCACATTGGGCAAGGAAAGCAGGAAGAATAGATTTCGCAGTCGCGCAAGTCAAACCGGCCCAGCTTACGCGAAGCCATTCGAATTGCCGCAATCTCGGCGTGCTCGGTCGGGTCTTTCGACTTGACGACCATATTATGCGCCTTGGAGATTATTTTGTTGCCCTTGACTACCACCGCGCCAAACGGCCCTCCGTGGCCAGCGTTCATTCCAAGCGAGGCTTCCTTGTTTGCTATGGCTATGAACTTGTTCATAAAAGAATTGTTAGCAGGAACTATTATTATAAACCGCCCTTGCGTAGAACAATCAACGGCTTGAATTGAATATGGTTTCGTTTCTTGAATTATTCGTTTTGTTCCTCGTCATCTTCGACCCACTCGTCAGCACCGGCACGTTCGTGATTTTAACCAGGGATTTTACCAAGGACGAGAGGCGCAAGACGGCCTTGATGGCCGCGGCAACCGCGCTAGTCCCGTTATTGCTCTTCGTGTTTTTTGGAAACAGCGTGCTAAGCGCGCTTAAAATCCACTTATCGGATTTTCAAATCGGCGGCGGGGTAATACTCGGGTTGCTTGGGATTAAGATGGTAACCGGGCAGCCGATAATCGAGCAAAAGCACGGGAAGAAACAGCGCTCGACAAAAGCCGTTGCGACCATCATCGGCACGCCGCTATTGACCGGCCCCGCCATCATCACTACGACAATCATTTCAGTAGCGCAAAACGGGTTGGCCACAACCCTAGCCGCATCGGTTAGCGCCCTCGCGCTTTGCTTCATCATACTATTGTATTCAAGAAAGCTAGTCGACGTGATTGGAGTCACGATTCTTGAAATCGCCTCGAGCATCTTCGGGCTGGTGACCCTCTCGTGGGGCGTTCAATTCATCAGGGCGGGACTGGGAATCTGATTTTAGAGCCAAGACTAATTGATTAAAAAAACAAAAAAAATAGAAAATAAAAAAAATAGGAAAATAAAAAAAAATTACTCGAACACTGCCTTGGTTTCCTTGTCTGCCCACAATGCGTACAGGATTATCAAACCCGCGATTGTCCCAAGAGGGAAGTTAAGCAAAGACAGGACCGCAAGAACTGACGCGGCAAGCCTCGCCCAGCTCACCTTGTTGTACAACTGCAGCGCGATGTACGTGAATATTGCCCCGACTGCCAGCACGACGAATCCGATTGCGCTTGCAAAGCCGCCCATCATTCCAGCGGAGATTCCTGCCTGGGACATCGCGCCCAAAATGGCGCTTCCCATTAACAGCATCGCCAGCCCCGCAAGGGCGTATAGTACTCCGGCCAGCCCGAGCAGCGCGCTTGAAACGGTGAGCAGCAACGGCTTTTGCTTAGAAGATTTAGGTGAAGAACTAACTGAAGGTTTTTTCGCACTCTTTCTTTTCGCCAACGCACATCTCCTCCGACAAACTGGTTTTACTGAACAACTCACGCAAGGGCTTAATAAAATACTAGCAGTTACGCCGCTTTGCGCAGCTTGACGAAATTCTCCGCGAGCAGGAAGCAATGCTTTTCGAAAAGCCGCTTGCGCGCGGAGGATTGCGCGATTAAGCGGTTTTGCTGCGTTTTTGAAATCCCGGAATATGCTTTAACCCATTTTTTCACCAGCGCGGGAGTCGGCTCGAGGTGAAACTGAATTCCGTAAGCGCGAGGGCCTATCTTGAAGGATTGGTTGCGGCATTTTCTTCCAGACGCGAGCAAAACCCCTTTTCTTGGAAGTGCAAATGTGTCCTCGTGCCACTGGAGGACCAATGCTTTTTTTGGAAAGCCCTTGAACAAGCCGTCTTTTCGCCCCGCCGCGGTTAAGTAAAAAAAGCCCGCGCCGACTTCCTTCGACGGCATTTTCAAAACCCTGGCGCCAAACGCCTTGGCCAAAAGCTGCGCCCCGAGGCACACTCCGAGGAAGGGCTTGCCTGTTGAAACGAATTTTTTTATAGCGCGGCCCTCGGGGAAAAGGAAGGGGTACTTTTTTTCCTCGTAGGCGTTCATCGGCCCGCCCATCACCAATAACGCGTCGCACGAGAGGATTTTCCCCGAGTCAACCCCACGCCACGCCCTGAAAACAACTGTCTTAACGCGCTTCTTCCTAAAAGCGCGCAAGTAATTACCTGCAGTCGCGAGGGGGTGCTGGAGCAATATTCCCAAAAGCATAAAAATTCATTCCCCCGCCCGCGCTTTCAAAAAAAATCAGTTGAAAACGCCTTTACGACTTGTGGATGTTCTTGTTAAAGTATGAAACGAATCCCTTGCTCGAGTGCAGGTAGCTGGCCAGGGCGGCGAGGAGGTTGCTTAAGATAACGGCGTAAAGCACTGCCTCGAACAAGTGCGGGACGGTAAAGCCAAGCGTTTCCGGAAGCAATGTTAGGACGACTACGGAAAACCCGGTTGGGTAAATATACGTTTGCGCAATCTTGTCTTTTTTAGAGAAAAACCCGGGTTTTGCGAACAATATTATCGTGCGCACTACTCCGGTCAACGCAATCGCTATTGCCGCGAAGAGAATGATGGAGTAATCGAATTGCTTTGGGATGAACAAGCCCATATACAGGAAAAACGCTGTGCGAATGAAGAACAATACTTGGTCCTGGAGGTAGAATGAAAACGCGAGTTTCTGCGGCTTGAGCTTAAAGTGCTTCTCCACCAAATCCGCGTTTACAATCAATAGCCCGAACACGAACGCGGCAATGGGCCCGGATGCCTGAAGGTACTCGACTAGCCCGAACAAGACGAGCAGGCCGGCGAGGGAAACCCAAGTGAACGCGGTCTCGTCGCGGACTTTCCGCAGGAAGTAAATGAATACCGCCGCAAAACCCACTCCAAACAGCATTGCAACGGAGAACGTTTGAACGAGGCTTGAGAGAATCGGGATGAAGGAAAAAGACTGTTGGTTCGCGAACGGATAGATTGCGAGGAATAACGCGAGGCTGATTGAGTTGCTCACCGAGGACTCCACTATCATACTGGCTCTGCCCGCGTTAGTCAGGCGAAGGTGCTTCATCACCCCGTTCACAACTGTGGGGCACGAGTCGCTTAGCAAAATCGCGATTAACAACGCGGAGTAAAACGGGAGGCCCCAAAAACTCGCTAGGGAAAACACTACTATCAAGGTAAGGACGTAAGCGAGGATAGTGAACTTCAGGTGAGTGTAGACTCCGGTGAACAATCCCTTGACTCGAAGCGTCGTGCCAATCCAAAACATCAAAAACGCGAGGGCAACCGCGGTAACCAAGTGGATTAAGGGAGTGTAGTAAGCCGGGTTGACTACTCCAAATAGTGGGCCGAGGAAAAAACCGGCCAGGATTAGAAAGAACACGTCGGGAATCTTGGTTATCTTGGTCAGATAATCCGAGGCTAGCCCAAACGCGATTAAAAACCCGCCGCCAATCAGCCTCTCTACGTACGATTCCGCGCCAGCCATAATTAAGGAAACGAAATCAGCTTATTTAAAGCAGGGGGCTGAAAGCAAAGCGCTAAAGCAAATAGAACGGCAGTTATTTTCCGTAAAAGTTTTTCAGCCAATACTCTTTCAAAAACCCCATTGATAGGGTGGACAGCAAGTAGGCCGCGGCCGGAACCAACGCCGATAAAAACGCGTTTTGAGCCTTGATGGACAAAAGAAAAACGAGCACGGCGAAATAAGTGCCGGCAGCAATCGTAAGCCTTCTCGCCCAACTGGTTTCCCAAGCCTTGTCGGCCGTAACGCGCGAATTGCGCTGCTTTATCAACAAAAGCTCCTTCTCCAAGTTTTTGCCCAAAAAACAAATTACCCCAAATAATTATTTCTTGAATGCAGCCCAGTCTTCCATAAACTTTTTGACGCCAATGTCGGTGAGGGGGTGCGAAAACATTTGGCTGAAGATTTTCGGCGGAATCGTCACGACGTGAGCGCCAGCCAGCCCCGATTGAACCACGTGCTGCGGCGAGCGAATGGAGGCAACGATTATTTTCGTCGAGTACCCGTAGTTATCGTAAATCGCCTTAATGTCGGAAATCAACTGCATTCCGTTTTGCCCAACGTCGTCAAGCCTGCCCACGAATGGAGAGACGTACGTCGCGCCGGCCTTTGCGGCCAAAATTGCTTGGTTGGGGCTGAAAACCAGGGTTGCGTTAGTCTTGATTTTCTTTCCAGACAGCGCCTTGCAAGCCTTAAGCCCTTCTACAGTCAATGGAACCTTGATTACTACACTAGGCGCAATTGCGGCAAGCTCGATTCCCTCGTTAATCATTCCCGCGCAGTCCAACGCGGTTACTTCCGCGCTCACTGCCCACTCCGCCGGCGCGTTTGCAAGCGAGGCTATTTGCGCGATGGCCGCCTTAAAGTCGACTTTCGCCTGCGAGACGAGAGTGGGGTTAGTAGTCACTCCGTCAATCAGGCCCGTCTCCAAGCCCTTCTTGATTTCGTCTATTACCGCAGTGTCCAAAAAAATCTTCATTTAATACCTACCCCGCTATTAAGCAAAGGAAGTTAGCAGTGGGGAAAATAATAAGGGTTTTGGAAACGCGTTTTTATGCAATGAAGATATAAAAACTCGCTATGCGTCTTGCTAGTATGCAAAAAGAGGGTGCGAAAACTCTGCCAAAAAAAGCCGGCTGGCTGGCCTTGGCGCTGCTCGTCTTTTACGACGCTTTCTTGACTTACTTGAAGGGAGGCGAAGCAAACCCGCTGTGGAAGCCGATAGTGGGCCAACTGGGAATAAACGCGTTGTGGCTGCTCGCAGTTTTAGTACTCGGGTTGTTTTACGCCGTTGTTAAAATAGCCGGCAAGTACGCTGGAAAAGGCGGGCAAAAAAACGGCGAGGAAATTGTTTTGACAAGCCTAGTCATCGCGTTCGCCGCCTACGACGCGTGGCTCGTGTTTTTCCTCCCGCAGTTCGGGTATTTGGGGGCGAAAACCCATTACGCCATAATACCCGTAATCGCCGTGCCGGTGCTTGCTTACAATCTTTGGCTGCAATTTCGGAAAAACCAGGCGGTTTGCAAACAAATAAAGCCAAACAAGGAATAATCTCTTGAACGGGGTGCGAATCAATGGCGAAAAAAAATAAAAAGGCTGTGAAAAAAACCGCGATGAAAAAAACTTTAGTGAAAAAATCAAGCGCGGATAAGTGCGTTGGGTGCTGCTGCGATTGCTAAGGCCGCACGCTGAAAACCATAACACGAGCGGGGGGAACACCATCCGCGACTTTATCCTAGGCACTCAAGACGGGCTGGTCAACGTGCTTGGAGTCGTCCTGGGAGTAGCAGTCGCGCTTAAATCGCCGACGCCGGTTGTAATCGCGGGGTTGGCCGCGACTTTTGCGGAAAGCATTTCAATGGCGGCAGTCGCGTACACGAGCATCAAGGCGAGCCGCGATTACTACTATAAGGAAGTCGAGCGCGAGAAGTACGAGATAATCCACTACCCGAGCATCGAGAGGCGGGAAATCCGCGATATTTACTTAAAGAAGGGATTTCGCGGAAAGCTCCTCGAGCAAGTGGTCGACAAGATTTGCTCGGACGACAAGGTTTGGCTCGACTCGATGATGGCGGAAGAACTGCAGATGTCCCCGCCCGACAAGGAAAACCCGGTTAAAAGCGCGGTTTTAGTGGGAGTAAGCGCGCTGGCCGGCTCGATAATACCATTGATTCCATTCGCGCTCGCGCTGCTTAAAATAATTTCGTTGGACGCCGCGTTTTGGCTCGCGCTGGGATTATCAGCAGCAGCGTTGTTCGCAATGGGCGCAGTCAAGGCGAAAATGACCGTCGGGAGCCCTGGGAAAAGCGGTTTTGAAATGCTCGCGATTGGAATG
>JACRGG010000049.1 GCA_016217775.1 Microcaldota archaeon | reverse complement strand
TTTCTTAATGGTAAAAAAAACGTTGCATTACGATTTCTCCCATCTCTTAAAAACGAGGGCTTACTCGCGCAGGGGGGAATCTGGATCACCAAGTGAACCGGAACGGTTCACTGGTCCCGTGAACGTCAGGCGTTCACGCGGAGCCTAAAACTGAAGGGGGAATTTTCTCCCCCCTGCGGTTAGGAGCGATTAACGAAACATATGTTTTTATATAAGTTTGGTTAATTAGTATAATATGGATCTTCCGCTTGAAAGAAAGCTGAAAAAGCAGCTGCACGTTAAAGTCGGGTTTTTGCAGGATGAAGTGATGCGCATAGTCTACGAGATAGACGAAAACGCGGTGCTTCACGGCGGAACGAGCATTTGGAGGTGCTACGGGGGAAACAGGTTTTCCGAGGACCTGGATTTTTACTCAGGCAAAATGCGGGAAATAATGCTGCAGCTGCCAAAAATTGCCTCGGAACGCTCGCTTATCGTGGCGAAGCTGAAAAAAACGGTTAACGCAGTCTACTGCAAGATAGAAAACAACGAGGCGCAAGTGAGGCTGGAGGCAGTAAAGCCGCCGAAGGCAACGCCGGTCATAGCGGCGTACCAGCTGATGAACGGGAGCTCGCTTCAAATATTATCCCTTTCCCCCGAGCAGCTTATTGAAGAGAAAATAAGCGCTTACAAAAACAGGCGGCTTATCAGGGACGCGTACGACTTGCTGCAGTTAAGCGCGAATGCGAGTTTGGGCGAAGCGCAAAAACGCGGGTTGATTAAATTCATTGAGGAAATAGAGGCGCCCCTAGACGAGGAGAACCTAAAGGCAATAGTTTACCAAGGCGCGGTGCCGTCGTTCAAGCAGATAATAGAGGCGCTAAAAAGGCGGTTTTCGTGAAGTACGCCGCCCTTTTGGAGAGGCTGGAAAGCCAGCCTGCTTTTTCAATAACGCAGTTGAAGACGCTTTTTGGAACCAAAAAGATAAGCAGGGAGTACCTGCACCTGCTCGTACACAATCTTTTGAAGAGAAAAAAAATATATCGAATCACCAAGGGGGCTTACTCATTTAGTGACGACACACAAGTAGTGGGGTTTGCATTCGAGCCGTTTTACTACGGGCTGCAAGACGCGCTTTCCCTGCACGGCCTGTGGGAGCAGGAAACAAACCCCATAGTCATCACGCCTAGACGAGTCCGAAGCGGATTGAGGAAATTCTGCGGGTCGAACTACGTCGTCAGGAGAATCGGGCGAAAAATGTTTTTCGGCTACGCAATGATGAAATACGGAGATTTTTACATCCCGGTTTCAGACCCTGAAAAAACATTGATTGACTTTGCGCACTACGGCGCTCCGCTTGACGGGAACGCGCGCAAAGAACTGCGCAAAAAAATAGACAAGAAAAAACTCCTCGAGTACTTGAAGAAAACACCGGAAAAAACAAGGAAGAAAACGCTCAAGCTACTGCAATAAGTTCAAGCAATTTTTTAAAAAAACTAGTTTTTTAACAAAATCAGGGTTTACATTGGTTTTCAGCTGGTGAGCGTCATTTCGACGTTTACGGATGATGGGATTCTAATGCGCATCACGTCTCGCAGCACTCTGTCGTCCGCGAAAATCTCGATGAGGCGCTTGTGCACGCGCAACTGCCACTTTTCGTAAGTGTCCGACCCGTCCCCACACGGCGTTCGCCTGCACGCGATGAGAAGCTTTTTCGTCGGCAGCGGAATCGGGCCCTTCAATTCCACTCCCGCGCGCTTGGCGATGTCCGAGATTTGCACGCAAACTTCGTTCAAGTCGGTTGAGGATTGACTCTCCAATTTTATGCGCGCCTTACTCACAAAACCACTTTAACAAAGTATTTTACTAAAAAAATGAATTTGCTTTCTTTTTTTCAAAAATAAAAAATCAAAAAAAATTAAAGGAAAGAAGGGGTTTTCGGCTTAAGCCCTCTTCTTGATGTCGAGAATGATTCCCGCGGCAACCGTCTGCCCCATATCCCGGATTGCAAAACGGCCTAGTGCCGGAAAATCGCTGAACTTCTCGGCGCAAACCGGCTTAGTCGGCTTTATTTTCACTATCGCCACGTCACCCGTCTTGATGAACTGCGGGTTTTTCTCCGCGGTTTGGCCCGTCTTGGGGTCCTTCTTCTCGACGATTTCAACAATCGTGCACGCGAGCTGGGCAGTGTGCAAGTGAAACACGGGAGTGTAGTTCTTGCCGATTGCAGTCGGGTGGTTGAGCACCACGATTTGCGCGGTGAACTCCTCGACTACGCTTGGCGGGTTGTTCGGCTCGCCTACGACGGAACCGCGCCCAATCGCGTTTTGCTCGATTCCGCGGACTAGGAATCCAACGTTGTCTCCCGGAATCGCCTGCGTCAACTGCTGGTGGTGCATCTCGATGCTCTTTACTTCAGCCGGAACGTTTTGCGGCATGAAAACTATTTTCGCGCCCGCCTTTAAGATTCCCGCCTCGACTCTTCCAACCGGAACAGTGCCTTGTCCCTTGATGTTGAATACTTCCTGGATTGGAAGCCTCAATCCCTTGTCAGTCGGCTTTTTCGGCTCGACTAGCATATCAAAGGCCTCGATTAAGGTAGGGCCGGTGTACCAAGGAGTCTTATCCGATTTCTTGGCGATGTTGTCACCCATATACGCACTGGTTGGAATGAATGAAAGCTTGTCGACAGGATAGCCCATTGGCTTTATTTTCGCGCTGAGCTCCGCCTTGGTTTTTTCATAAGCGGCCTTGTCGTAGTTGACTGCATCCATCTTGTTGATTGCAATAATAAATTGGGGGACTCCAAGCACCTTCAATAAGAAAGCGTGCTCAATGGTTTGAGCCTGGACTCCTTCCTTGGCGGAGCAGACTATTACAGCCGCGTCGGCTTGCGAAGCGCCGGTAATCATATTCTTGACGAAGTCCTTGTGCCCCGGAGCGTCGATGATGGTGAAGTAGTACTTTGCGGTGTTGAAGTCCTTGTGCGCAATGTCGATGGTGACTCCGCGCTCTCGCTCTTCCTTGAGCCTATCCATTGCAAAGGCGAACTCGAAAGTAGCCTTGCCTAGCTTGGCCGCCTCTTCTTTGAGCTTGCGCAAGTCGTTTTCGCTTAATGCTCCAGTATCGTAAAGCGTGCGCCCTACTAGAGTTGACTTCCCGTGGTCCACGTGACCGGTGAAAATCAGGTTCAAGTGTGGTTTGCTAGCCATCTTATACAACCTCCAATTACACAATTTCGCAACAAAAAAATTTTACAAAAACAACTATTACAACTATTTTCTTTTCCGTCCGCTAAAACTACTTGTGCTCAAGGCGCAAGGTAAGCGCAAAGTCCTTCCAACTACAATTAGTTATTGTAAGCCTCTCAACTAACTCCATTAATAATGAAATAAAAGGTTTAAATACCTTACACTCTTTCGCCCCTAAAACGCTCAAAAAACGTTAGCGGAAAGAAAAGACGGGTTAACTCCAACCTACGGGCGGGGAAACAAAGTAATTAAACCAGTAGAACCATCAAATCAGTATGCAAACAGGAAAAACGGCTTGAGCCGAATTGAAGGAACAACGAGCGGCAATCAACGAGTACGCAAAAAATTTGACGACAGGCAGAGAAAGCTCCGCTATGTACCAAGCAATCAACGCGCTGGGGAGAATCGCGTTGAAAGACGAACAACACGCTCCGCAGGTAATTCGGCACTTGAAAAAAATACTGGAAGAAGACAAAACATCAAACATTCACACGGATGCTATCCGCAACCTGGAAGGGATTGCCGTATCGCACGAGCAACACGCTCCGGTAATAATTCGCCAGTTGGCAAAAACAATGACGGACTCTCGAACGAACATCAAATACCGTACAACCGCCGCTCTTGGAAAAATCGCGTCAGAACACGAGAAGCACGCGCGTAAAATAATCCCGCTGCCAGTAAAAGCCCTAACTGACAATGAAGAAATAATTACTGGCGAGGCGGCAAGCGCACTAAAAAACATTGGTTCAAGAATGCTTGAGAAAAACCCTGTTTTTGACGAGAACCACGAGCACTACCACTTTCTAACCGCGCTAAAGCACGTTAAGCCAACCCAGTACCCGAACGCGTTTTCCAGATTGTTTAAGGACTTGAAAAACCAAAGGTACAAAAACAAACCGAAAGAATGGTGGGCGGCGCACGCGAAGCAACTGCGCTCGACGGAAAAAATAATAAAAGCGGCGTGAAAAATAATCTGTATTCAAAGCCGCAGAAAAGCTTAAAAACCAGTATGAGAATATGTTAAAATGAATTAACGTACTTTCTATTTTATGGTGATTGAGATTAACGATAAAATTAGGCGGCTGTTGGTCGAGTACAACCCGCAGTGGAAGAATTTAGTTGAGCCGCGGTTTAGGCACCGAAGCGCTTTGGAAAAAATCCGCAAGCGAATAAGCGAGCCGCAAATAATTTCTTTGTGCGGGCTTAGGCGAGTCGGGAAGACGACTTTGCTGGAGAAAATAATTTTTGACTGCTGCAAGACGCACGGCGCGGACTCCACAATGTACTTTTCAATGGATGACTTTACGCAAATAGAATTGCTCGACGTTATTGACGCGTTTAAGGAAATTCACGGGAAAGAGCCTAAATTCGTTTTCTTGGATGAAGTGCAAAAATTGGATAACTGGGCTGAAAAAGTCAAGATATTATACGACACAAAAAAATACAAGCTGTTCATTTCAGGCTCCCAATCATTGTTTTTGCGCAAGGGAAGCAGGGAGAGCCTGGCCGGGAGAATATTCGAGTTTGAAATAAGCACGCTGACGTTTTTGGAGTACCTCGAGTTTTCTGGAAAAAAGCACTTGGCGCAAAAGCCGTTGCTGTACGGCAAGGAACTCGAGGCGGAATTCAACAACTACCTGCTTACCGGCGGGTTTCCGGAAATGATTGGAAAAAAAGACGCGAAGCTAATCCGCGAGTACGTCAAAAACTCGATTGTAGAGAAGATAGTGTTTTCAGATATGCCAAGGCTGTACCAGATTGAAGAGCCCGCCAAGGTTGCGGCAATTCTTGACGTGCTGGTAGACAATCCGGGAATGATTGTGGAATTAACGTCGCTGTCGCAAAAACTGGGTTTGAGCAGGCAAACGCTCTCGAAGTACTTGGATTACCTCGAGCAAGCGCATTTGGTGGTAAAAACGTATAATTACTCGAGAAACAGGCTGACTAGCGAGAAAAAACTAAAGAAGGCCTATCCAACGTTTTTAACCACCGCGCTGTACGACTTGGCTGACCCGAGCATTATTGGAAAAATAGTCGAGGCGAAAATCGTCTTGGCCACGGGCGCCAAGTTTTTTTGGCGCGACGCGTACAAGAACGAAGTGGACGCCGTGCTGCACGAAAAGCAGCTGCAGCCCATAGAAGTCAAGTACCGCAACGACCCGCGCGAAACCGCTTCGCTAAAAAAATTCTGCGGGAAACACGCTTGCGCAAACCCCATCGTGGTAACCAAGAACACGCGGGAGAAAATAGGCGGCATAAAGCTAATCCCGGCATACGAATACCTCTTGAATAACTCGAATTAAAAACCAAGCAAAACACTACCCGTACTATGCCCGCGCGAAAACCGACTGCAAGAGAACTGGAAAAACTCCCCGAAAACATTAGGGAACATATGAAAAACTTGTTTCACGAAGACGATGGAGTTAGAAGAAGCGCGGTGAAGAAATTGGAAACAATTGCGTTAAGGCAAAGCCAGCACGCGCCAGCCATAACGCAATACGTGATAGAAACACTGGAAACAGGAGAATGGCGGGATAAGATGAACGCAGCAGACGCTCTTGGAAAAATAGGAAGCGAAAAGGCAATACCTGCTCTGATAAAAGCAACGCGCTACGTTGGACCGACTAATGACAAGTATAGTGCAATAATGGCGTTGGGAAGCATTGGAAGCGAAAAAACAATACCGCGGTTGATAAGACTACTTCAAGCAGACCAATACGATGTTAGGTCTATTGCGGCGCAAGCGCTTGGAAACACCAAAAAAAAGCGGGCAATACAACCGTTGATTGAAGCAATGAAAAAAGACGCTGACGAAGCGGTTAGAAAAAGCGCTGCTACTGCCCTAGGAACGATAGGATATGAAAATGCAATCCAGCCACTGCTACAAGCAATAGAAAGGGACGGAGAAGTTAGCAGCGAGGCAACACTGGCTTTGGGAGGCATTAGAAGCGAAAAGGTAATACAGCTACTGACAAGGTTGTTAAACAAACGAAACGAACAAATTAGGCGTAGCGCCGCGCAAGCGCTTGGAAATCTCGAAAGCGAACTGGCAATACCGCCGTTGATAAAAGCCCTGCAAAAAAACAGTGGGTTAAGAGTTAGACGCGAAGCTGCAAGCGCACTGGAAAAAACGGGTTTGAAAAGTCTTGAACAAACACCCGTTTTTGACGAGAACCATGAGCACTACCCCTTTCTAACAGCAATAAAGCACGTTAAGCCAAGCGAGCACCTGAAAGCATTCACTAGACTGTTTGAAGACTTGAAAAAACCAAGGTACAAAAACAATTCCAAAGAATGGTGGGAAGCGCACGCGCAGCAACTGCGAAGCCTTGAACCGAAACTAAAGCAAGCAGCGTGAAAAACAAGGGGGGTTTGGGCTAACCCTTTTTCTTAGAAAGAAAAAGCGTTAACGGAAAAAGAAATTTGGGGGTGTGAACCCAAGGGTTTCAGGGGGCAAAGCCCCCTAAGACGCTTGTCACGAACTAAGGGGGGTTAGTCCCCCCTTGGGTTGTGATTTGAGTTGAGAAAAGCCCTAAAAACAAGCAATCCGACTAAAATCAAACAGTAGTTTAAGTTTAGTATGGAAAGAATTAAATACTAGTTTAAGTATAGTAAATGTATGTTTGTTGGAAGGGAATTGGGGAAAGAGTTAGACAAGCGCTTCTCGCACTACAGCGCTGTGGCAATCGTTGGCCCAAGACAAGCTGGTAAGACTACCCTCGTTAAGCAAAAACTGGGCTCGCTTGAAAACACTAATTTCGTCTCCCTAGACGACCCTGACGCTAGAAGTATGTTTGACTCTGACGTAAAAAAGTTTGAAAAACAATACTTGGAGGGCTACCAAGCCATTGGCTTGGATGAAGCGCAGTACGGGAAAGACGCTGGAATGAAATTAAAGTACTTGATAGACCAAAAACCGGGGAGAAAAATAATCGTAACCTCGTCGTCCGAAACGCTGCTAAACTCAAGCGTGCTTTCATACCTAGTTGGCAGAATCTCGGTAATGAAGCTGTATCCTTTTGACGCCGCGGAGTTTTTTTCAGCAAGAAAACAAGCAGAGTACGATGAAAAAATCCTAGAGAGGCACGCGTGGGAGCACGCGGTTTACGGCGGGTACCCGAAAATAGTGCTGACGGAAGACTTTGAGGCAAAAAAGCAGTTGCTGAAAGACTTGTACTCGACGCTAGTGCTCAAGGACGTGGCGCGGTTTTTTTCCATCACCGACGCGGATGCAATAGAAAAGCTAGTCCGCTACTTGGCTTTCAACAACTCAAGCCTGCTTTCATACTCGGATGCCTGCAGCGGCCTTGAAACCTCGTTCCAGACGCTGAAAAAATACTTGAACGCCTTGGAAAAAAGCTACGTCATCGAGAGAATCCCGCCTTTTCACACCAATAAGGCAAAGGAATTGTCGAAACAGCCCAAGACTTTCTTCGTGGACACCGGGCTGGCAAACGCCGTGAAAAACGATTTTCCGGCGACAATGCAGGAGCAAGGAAAGCTTTTTGAAAACTACGTGTTTACAGAGTTAAAAAAACAAGGGGGGCAAATAAAGTACTGGCGCACGAAAAGCGGGGCGGAAGTGGACTTTATCATAGAAAGGCAGGATGAACTCATTCCAGTGGAGGCAAAACTGAACGCGAGCGGCGCTAAAATAGAGAGAAGCCTGCGCTCGTTCATAAGCGAGTACGAGCCAAAAAACGCGTTCGTAGCATTCTATGAAGGAACCGCGCAGCAAAAGACTGCAGGCGGATGCAAAATCAGCTTCGTGCACGCAACCCAATTGGGAAAAAAACTATCCGAAGCGAAAAACAATTAGAGCCAAAAAAACAGCCAAACGCGGCGACTAAATGCATTGAAAGCTTTGCTTTCAAATATTTTCTTTTGCCAAAAGAAGAGGAATTAATCCATATAGTCTTTTGCGGTGGGCACGTTTTCCGGCTCGCCTTTGCGCTTTCGGATTTTCTGGATTACCGTGCTCATCAGCCCGTCGGGGAGTTTCTCGAATCCCGCGAACTCGGTGTACCACGAAGCCCGGCCTTGAGAAGCGCCTCGGATTTCTGACGCGAAGCCAAACATGTCCGCAACGGGTACTTTAGCGCTTAAATTAAAGCCCTCGCCCTCCTGCTCGACTTCCAAGACCTGGCCGCGCCTGCCTTGAATTGCGTTAATCACCGAACTCATATACGTTTGCGGAGCGAGCACGACGAGCTTTTGCTTAGGCTCAAGCATTATGGGCTTGGCTTGCATTATAGACGCGAAAATCGGCCTGCGAATCGCGGGAACTATTTGAGTGGGCCCTCGGTGAGCGGGGTCGACGTGGATAGTCGCGTCCTCAAGCATTACCTTGACTCCAACCATTTTCTCTTTCGCCAGCGGGCCGTTCTCGACCGCGTCCAAAAACCCTTGGATGACTAACTCCTTGATGTCCTGCAAAAATTGCACTCCCTTTGAAGTGTCGATGAAAATATTGTTGCGCTTGAACGCAATGACTTTTTTCGCCTGGTCGCGCGGGAGGCCCGCTTCAATCAATGCGTCAATCAATGCTTTGCCTTTCGAGGTTTCGGAAATAGTTCCTTCGTTAAATGCTTTCACGACGCTTGCTTCAAGGGGTTCGACCGATAGCTTGAACTTGTTGTGCTTGTTCGGCGATTTTCCGTCCACAGTCGGGCCCACTTGCATTATCGACTCGTTGTACACTACGATTGGCTGCGAGGTTTCAATCTCGACTCCCTTCTCGTTCTTTATTTTGTACTCGATGATTTCCAAGTGAAGCTCTCCCATTCCGGACAATAAGTGCTCGCCGGTGTCTTGGTTGATTGAAATCTTTATCGTGGAATCCTCCTTAGCGATTTTCTGGAGGACTTCGATTAGCTTGACTAAATCACGCGGGTTTTTCGCCTCGATTGATTTAGTCACGACTGGCTCGGAGTGGTGCTTGATTTTCTCGAAAGGAGCCATATCCTTGGACTCGCAGGCGGTTTCCCCCGCGAACACTTCGTGCAACCCAACTAGTGCAACGATGTTTCCGGGCGCAACGTTGTCAACCAAAACGCGGTCGGGCCCCATATAAACCGCGACTTGCTGGACTTTCTCCTTCTTGTACTGCGAGGCGAGGTAGACTTCAATTCCCTTCTTGAGCGTTCCGGAAAACAATCTTCCCACCGCGACTTCCCCCGCGTGAGGGTCGACTTGAATGTGGGTAATCATAAAGCATAATTTTCCGCTGGGGTCGCAGTTCAACATCGACTTTCCCTCCGGCGTCTCCAAATCCCCGTGCCAAATCGTTGGAATGCGGTACTTTTGCGAAACCAGGGGGGACGGGAGTTGGTTGATTACCATTTCCAACACAATGTCGTCTAAGGGAGCCATTTTCTGCAATTCCGCGTGCTGCGCATCCGCGCACATTTGGTAAATCTTATTAAAGTCCAAGCCGAACTTCTTCATTGCCGGGTAGCTGACGGCCCACTTGTTGAACGCGGTGCCGAAACAAACGTTTCCCTTCTCCACCTTGATTTGCCACTCTTCCTTGAACTCGGGCGCGGCGTAGTCGGTAATTAACTTGTTTACTCCGGTAATGATTTTCACAAAACGCGCGGACATCGCCTTCGAATCGAGCTTTAATTCGTTGATGAAGCGGTCGATTTTGTTAATGAACAAGACTGGCTTGACTTTCTCCTTTAACGCTTGGCGCAACACCGTCTCGGTCTGCGGCATTATTCCCTCCACGCAGTCCACCACGAGGATAATGCCGTCCACCGCGCGCATTGCTCGCGTAACGTGCCCGCCGAAGTCAACGTGGCCGGGAGTGTCAATCAAGTTGATTAAGTAATCCTCGTTGTTGAACTTGGTTGGAATCGAAATGTTCGCGGCCTTGATTGTAATCCCGCGCGCCTGCTCCTGCGGGTCGTAGTCGGTAACTCTTTGCTCGCCCGCGAGCTCCTTGGAAATAAGCCCGGCGCGCGCTACGAAAGAATCGGAGAGAGTTGATTTTCCGTGGTCGACGTGCGCGACTATCCCGATGTTGCGGATATTAGTCTGGGTCTTCATAATTTTCTGAATGTATTCGACTACAGCTTCCTTAGTTGCCATAAAAAACACTTTTTAAGCAGATAGAAATTATCTCGCGCTTCTAGCCATTCTCTCGGTTTCGTTCTTGCGCTTTATCGAGTAGCTAAGCTGGTCGTTTGAGGACGCCAAGACGATTTCGTTGGCCAAGGCAAGCGCGACGGTATCGCGTTTTTTAAACGCGCTGGTCAGCGCCGCTAGCGCAATGTTTCCAAGGGATAAATCGAGGCGGCGCATTGCCCCAATGTCAACCGCGACTTGGTATGAGACTCCCCCAAGCCTTACGCGCGTAACGTCCTCGCGAGGCGCAGAGTTTTCGACTGCCAGGATTAGGAGCTGAATGGGGTTCTTCTTCGTCTTCTCCGCGGCCGCGTCAAAAGCCTGCTCGATGATGTTAAGCACTTTCAGCTTCTTGCCTTGAAGCGCGCCCTTAGTGCGGATTAGCTTACCGCCGAGCTTACCGCCGGTTCCCCCGCGCATTAATTTATTGGCTAATCGCTCGACTAGATTCACTTTAGCCTTCGCGAACTGCTTGTTCGCGTGGCGCGCGTGAGTGTGCGGAATTACGAGCGGGCGCAGGCTAATGTACGCCTTTAGGCTTTGGTCCTTCACTTCAAGGCCGGTGTACTCGTACTTGTTGAACAACATCGTCATTAAAACACTCTCATCACAGTCAATCAAATCATATTATGGCTTATCTCTTCGGCTTTTCCTTCTTGCCCAATCGCAGTTGGTCTAAGTCAATTCCGTTAACTTGAACTACCTTGTAGCGCACTCCGGGAATCGAGCCCATTTGCCCGCGCTGGCTTCCGCCCAAGCCGGCGATTATAACCTCGTCGTGCTCGTCGATCTTCGTTATCGCCTTGTCGCGCGGACAATGCGCGGTTACCTTCTTGCCGTTTTTTGATAATTGCACTACCACGCACTTGATGATTCCGGAGTGAGGCTGTTTTTGCTCCAAGCCCTTTTTCTTCAACACGATTCCCTTGGCTTGAGGAGCGCCCTCGAGGGGGTCGAACTTGGATTTTAGGCCTAGGGCTTTTCGCTTCCAAGGCTTCTTCTGCCACCTGCGCGCCTTTCGGTTTCTACGCAAGTTTCTTCCAGCAAATTCCCCGTTACCCAAATCCTTCACCAAACCAAAATATTTTCCTAAACAAAATCATTTTCTATACTTTCCTAAACAAAACCAAATTTTTTTTAAAAACATTTTCTGCCTAAAACACTACCCTAGCTTCACGTCTTTCAAGTTGTAATAGCGGTTTAGGAAAG
>JACRGG010000050.1 GCA_016217775.1 Microcaldota archaeon | reverse complement strand
GCTGGTAATAATCGGGTTTATGCTAGTGTCGGAGTTTAAGGTAAAAAAATTGTTTTGAGGGATTTGGGCATGCGAGAGCATTTTGAGCAGTTTATTTCACAGGCAATAGAACACGGGTTTGCGCCGGTAAAACAATTGTCTTCAGTTGACGATCTCCAATTTTTTAGAGTAAAAAAAAATTTGCTCCCAGTCGAGATAATCACTACGGCCAGCGCCACCCGCATTTACGGATTATGTGCGCATATTGACTCCGCGGATGCAAATGCGCGCAGATTCTCCGTATTTCTTGAAAAGCAAAGCGGTGCAAATATTACCGCCCTTGAAACAAGTTTCTTAAAGTGGATACGCAAAAAAGGCGAGGTAATAGTTAACAAAAAACAAGGGATTTCCACCAGCAACAAAACGCATTTGATGCTTTCTTTTACAATGCCTAAGGAGTAAGTGGGACGATAATGGACTTGGGTTCCGGGATTAGAAACGCGTTGCGCAAGCTCCAGGGAAAAACCGTGGTGGACTTTGCCGCGGTAAAGGAGTTGATAAAGGAACTCCAGCGCGTGCTCTTGGCCAACGACGTTAACGTCAAGCTCGTCTTTGACTTGTCCAAGCAAATAGAGAAAAACGCGTTGGACGAAAACCAGCTCAAGGGCCTTTCCTTGCGCGAGCACGTGGTGAAAGTAGTCTACGATTCCATCGTTTCAGTCCTTGGCGCGGATTACTCGCCTAGAATCGACAAGCACAAGATAATGCTCGTCGGATTGTTCGGCCAGGGAAAGACGACGACCATCTCGAAATTAATCAAATTCTACCAATCCAAGGGGCTTAAAGTCGCGGCAATCGCGGGGGACGTCCACCGCCCGGCCGCCATTGACCAGCTAGAACAGTTGTGCAAGGCGGCTAACGCCGGGTTTTACTCCCAGAGAAACGCCGATGCGCAAACCGTTGTCAAAAACGGCTTGGAGAAACTAACCGGCTTTGACGTAATCGTATTGGACACCGCGGGGCGAAGCGCTTTCGACGAAGAACTCGCGAGTGAATTGTCTTCAATGAACGAATTGTTTTCCCCGCAGGAAGTTTTTCTCGTAGTATCCGCTGACTTGGGCCAAGTCGCTGGAAAGCAAGCCAAGCAATTCTCCCTAGTCGCGCCCATTACTGGAGTAATAGTAACGAAAATGGACGGCTCGGGAAAGGGCGGAGGCGCGCTTAGCGCGGTTGCCGCAAGCAACTCGAAAATCGCTTTTATCGGAGTCGGCGAGAAGCCCGGGGACTTCGAGGTGTTCGACTCCAAAAAATTCGTCGCGCGCTTGTGCGGATTCGCGGACTTGCCGACGCTCTTGGAGAAAGTCAAGGAGATTTCCGACGAGGAAAACTTGGAGAAGGCAATGGAGGATGGAAAACTCGATTACAACAGCTTCCTCTCTCAAATGCGGGCGATGAAGAAAATGGGGCCGCTAAAATCGATTGTGCAAATGCTCGGGATTTACGATATTCCCCAAGACGCCCTCGACAAGAGCGGAGACAAGCTAAAATCGTTTGAGGCAGCAGTCAACTCGATGACTAGACAAGAGAGAGTGGAGCCCGAGCTGATGAAAAACAAGTCGCGCCAGCTGCGCGTGGCGGCGGGTGCCGGCTTAAAGCCGGACGAAGTCAAGGAGCTGGTCGGGAATTTCGAGAAGGTAACAAAGATGTTCAAGGCAATGAAGAACAACCGCGGGATGATGAAGAACCTCGGGAAGATGATGGGGAATTTCAAGGGCGGGATGCCCGCGTTAAGATAATTTAAGCGTGTTTATTGAGTTGTGGAGGGCGAGTCAAGTTGGCTGTGAAGGTAATTGTTTGCGCAATAGTCGAGAAAAACAACCGGATTTTATTGAAGAAAAGCGCCGGCGGAAAATACTCGTTTGAGCTTCCCGCGGGAGAACTTGATTCAATTGACTTAATGGAAGAGTTTGCGAGGAAAAAAACTTTGGAGCAAGCAGGCTTGGACATTCAAACAAAGTTTATGATGGGCGTTTACCAGACAATTGACGGCGAAGACAACCTGGTTCAAGTAATTTACTTGTCCCACCCCGTCAACCCCGGCGAGCAAAAGGAATTGGGCGCGGGGCTGTCGTGGGTTGGCAAGGACGAGTTCGCCGCAGTCAAGGAAGAGGAAATGCCGCCAAACGAGCATAAGTCAATCGCGCAGTACTTCAACTTGATTGGAATGAGCAACGAATTCATTAAAAAAGTCTAAGCGGCTTTGTTTAGTGTATCTGCGGGTAATAGCTAAAAATGGATTTTATTCTAATCAGGCTAATCGTCGCCCTCGCGGGAACCGCGATTGCCGCCAAGCAGGATTGGGACACGAGCTTCATTGACGAGAAGCTATTGTACGCAATGGCCGCAATAGGATTGCTGCTAAACGCAATTACTTTAGACGCGCAGTTTATTCTCTTTTCAGTAGGCGGGGCCGCGGTTATTTTCGCAATCGGGTACTTATTGTACAAAACCGGGAAGCTTGGCGGGGGGGACGTGTGGCTGTTCGTAGCACTCCAGCTGCTGCTTCCTTTCTACCCGTTCGAGCAAATTCCGGCGGGCGGCCTTCTGGGATTCAACGCGTTTTTCCTTGGGCAAGTCGCGCAGTCCCTCCCGTTTTTCGTCTCCGTGCTAATCGCGTCAAGTGTAATCGGAATGCTCGGCTCGTCGGCGTACTACGCGTACTGCCTTCGCGGGAAAAAACTTAAGCCAAGCAAGGCGGGGCTGCTTATTTCGCTTGTTCTCCTCGCGCTTCTAACCGGCTTTAGCTCAATGTACCCGATTTCCCTTTCCGTGCTGGCTATCTTTGCGCTAATCCTGTTGCCTAGCTTGTTCATAACCGTGTTCCGCGAGCAGGTGAACGACGAAGTCGTAATCCAAAGCATTCCCCTGTCAAAAATCGAGGACGAGGACGTGCTGGCGATAGAGAAGATAGACCGCAAGCTCGTGAAAAAGTATTCCCTTGAAACGGTGTTGACCGCCAATGCGCTGAAAAAATTAAGGAAGATGATGTACGCGCAAAAACTCCGGGTTATTCCAGTCTACAAAGTCCTCCCGCGTTTCGCCCCTTACGTCCTCCTCGGGCTAATCGCGTGCCTGCTCGCAAGAGACCTCCTCGTATTCCTGCTTTTAGCCTAATTAGAAAAACAAGAAATAAAATCGAAAACAATTATAAGGCGCGCGTAGGTTTAGACTCTCTTCTTCCCTTCTTTTTTTACGGCTTCAACCATTTGCTTCATTTTCGGGAGCGCGTTTTCCAGCTCGAATGCGGTTCCGACTTGAATCGCGTCCGCCCCCGCCTTGACCACGTCGGTTGCCGCCTGGGGAGTCCTAATCCCGCCGCCTAGGATGTAAATCAAGTCCTTCCCGCAGACTTTCTTCACCGCATTAACCATTTCAACCGGCGCGTGCTCCGGGGAGCCGGAGCCGCAGTCGCTTACCAAAATGTGCGAGCCCGAGTACTTCGCGCTTAATGCGCACGCCGCCGCCAAATCCGCCCTGTCGCGGGGAATCAAGTTCGCGTTGCCAATCCACCCGACAGCGCGGCCGGGCTCTACAACTATGTACGTTGTCGGAATCGCCTCAATCTTCATCCGCGCAACCACCGGAGCCGCTTGAATCTGGGCGGTGGACAGCCAGTATACGTCGCGCGAGTTGAGCATCTGCATAAAATACGTCGCGTCCGCGTACGCGCTTAGCCCCCCGATGTTTCCCGGAAACAATATTACGGGCACGCTCACAGATTCCTTAATCATCTTCACGGTCTTGTCGAGTATCTCGCCTTGCGCGCCGATGCTCCCCCCGACCAGTATCACGTCAGCTCCCGCCTCGTAGCTTTGCTTGGCTATGCTAGCGCCTTTCTCGAGGCTGCACTTGTCGGGGTCGACTAGGCTAAAAAGCATCGCCCCGTCCTGCGCAAGCTTGCCGCGCAAGTACTTCTCGGTCTTCCCAATCTCCATATTCTCTTATTCACCGCAGTTCTCAAAACGCAATGGTTAATATTTAGTCAATTGCACTAGTTTGTTAATAAAACAATTGTTCCTTATAATTAAAACAATTGCCCTTAACAATTGCTCTTGAATTCTATCCCTCCCATTTTTTAAGTGAAATTTATGGCGCAACCGGATTTGGAAAATCAGCTAATCGAAAAAACAAAGTGGGGCAAAGGCGGGCTCGAGCAGAAAATACTCGAGAAGCAAAACCAGTTCGCAGGGCTGTTGACGCGCGAGGGCGCGCTGGCAGCGCTGTGCGCGGAAAACGGATTGGCAACTGCGCAAAAGCGCGAAATTACCTTCTCCCCGCTTTCCTCAATAAACGCCGTTGGCGGGCAGGCAACCTGCAAGGTGCGGCTATTGCACGTTTTCTCGCAGAAAAACTTCGAGTCAAAAGGCCGCAAGGGCAAGCTGGCCAACTGCACTATTTCCGATGGAATCAAGCAGGCCAACTTGACTCTGTGGGGAAAAGACGTTTCCCTCGTCGCGAAAAAACCCCGCAATTCAATGATTGTCTTCGAGGACCTCCTAGTGAAAAACATCAATCCCCTCGACTTAAGCTCTACTTTGCTCACCCGCACTATTGACGCGGAGGACGATGCGAAAATCGCGAGAAACGCCATCCCGATGCTCTCGTTGGATAAGGTGACGGACCAAACCGAGTTTGATTTTATTGCGCGCATTGTCGCGGTAACCGAATCCAACCAATTCGAGAAAAGCGGAAAGACGGGATTAGTTAAGAAATTCGTTGCCCAGGACCAAACCGCGCAATTGCGCGTGGTGTGCTGGGACTCGAACGCCGAGCACCTCGAGCGCGTGAAAGTAGGGGACTTGGTCGTAGTGGAATCGGCTTACGCCAAGCAAAACTCGGACGGGCAAGTCGAGGCGCACTTGGGGTGGAAGGGAAGGTTTCTCTCAAACCCTGTAATCGAGAATTCCCTGCCAACGCGCGAGGAACTCCTAAAGCAGTCGTTTCAATTAGCGCAGCTTAAGCAATTACAGCGCGACGTTGTGGCGCGCGTGCGCGTTTGCGTAAAATCACTTTCCGAGGCAAAGTACTCGGTTAAATGCAAAGAGTGCGCGTTTAGGCAGGACAACTTGGAGGGAGGAGAATGCCCGACTTGCCAAAGCGCGAACCTAGCCAAGCTTTTAGTGGTTAAGGCGATTCTAGACGACGGCGAATCAACGTGCTTAGGCGTGTTCTTTTCCCAAAACGCGCTTGACTTGCTGGAAGTGAAAACCGCGACTATAAACCCGCAGACAATACTCGAGTTAAAGAAAGACTCTTTGGTTGGAAAGCAGCTCGAGCTCGTAGTCAAGCCCCAAGTCAACTTGAGCACCGGGGAAATAGAGGCAATCGTCCAGTACATTTTGTAAAACAAAATCTACTTCAAGGTTCATTTAATTATTTTCAACCATTTTTTTTGCCAATTCCATAGTTTTCTTCCGCAAGCCTTCAATGCTTCCATCGTTGTAGATGTTGTATTGCGAGAGTTTGATGCACGCGGGGAGGTTTTGATCGAATCCCTTCGCGTTCGGCTTGGTTTCCGCCCGTTCGCTCTCGACAAACTCTTCCAAAGTCTTTGGCGGCGCTTCCCTCGCGCGCTTTTTGCTCAACTCAAAGCGCTTTTCAACCGGAGCGTCAACCGCGATTAAGACAAAGTCCTCCCCGAAAGCCGACTTGAACTCGTTGACTTCCCCCACGGTTCTAAACCCGTCGCACGCGAACAACTTGTTTTTTCCATCCGCGTTAATCAATTCAATCAGTTTTTTCGCGATAATCCCGGGCCCGAATTTCTTCCTCCAGTCATTCGCGAGAACGTGAAGCGAGTTGCGGGTAATCGGCTTTCCCTCCAGCTTAAGTTGTTCTCGCAAGACGTCGCTGAACACGAGAACCCGCGCGCCAAACGCCTCATTCAAGATTGCTGCGACCGCTCCCTTCCCGCACGAGAGGGTTCCGGTCAACCCGATTACTTTCATAACTTGAATTATTCCCCGCGCGGCTTTTTTACCCGTTGTTTTTGCAAAAATCCAAGTTTTTTTCCAACGCGAGCAAGCCGGAACGAGGCGGAACGGGGGTTGGTTTTCGTTTATAAACCGCCTTTGTTTTCTTAATTGTTGTGGGAATTGTTTTTGAGGAAGAAGCCGGTTCAATACGGCTTCACGGGTGCTTTGAACTGATTGTCCCTTCGGCAGTAAATCAGGGAGGTGCCAACGCACCGTTATGATTGACGAAGAGATAACGCACTGGTACAAGGACGAGAAAGGCGAAATGCACCGCACGAGCGTGCGGCTTGAAAGCGCCCCGCCTCAATTAGTCAAGGGCTACCCCAGGGACGGCCTGATAACCCTGCGGTTGACCAACACGATTGGCTCAATCGGATTCAAATTAAGCCCGGCGGAAGCCCTGCAGTTAAGTATGAGCCTAACCAGCCTAGCCCGCGAGCAAATGCAGTCCAAGCGCAGCTTATGGCAGTCGTTTGAGGAGTAGCCAAATGGCAAAACGCACTCCAATGATAAAACATTTACAAAACAATACATTTAAATGTTTGAAAACCTAAATTAATTGGATTAAGGTATGATGGTTACTATGACCGTAAACATTGACGAAGGCGTTTCAAGGCGGTTCAGGCGGTTTGCCAAAGCCAAGTACGGCGCGCGCAAGGGCAGCCTAGGCAAGGCGGTTAAAGACGCTTTTGTAGGGGAAATGAATAAGGACAGCAAAAAATTTCAGAAATCAATAGATTTTCTTGCCAGCTGCCGGGAAAAAGCGCGTTCGTACGCAGGCAAGCCTTCAAAGCCTTTTTCGAGGGAAGAGATTTATGCCGACTTGCTTCGTTGACACTAACATCTTGGTTTACGCAGTTGATTACGCGTCCAAGGACAAAAATTTGGTTGCATCAAAGCTAGTTAGCGATGCTTTCTCCGGCGAATCAGAATTAGTATTGTCCAACCAGGTCCTCGCAGAGTTTCTTTTCGTTTCGACAAAACGCGGGTACTTGGATTCGGAAAGCCTTGAGCGGATGGCTCGCGATATGCTGCAGTCCGAGCAGTTCATCAAGCTTTCCTACTCGTTTTCCGCAATTCTCTCTGCGGCCAGAAATTGCGGGAGCAGCAAGCGCTTTTGGGACGCGCTGATTGCCGCCACAATGGCTGAAAACGGTTTGGATACGATTATTACCGAGAACGAAAAGGATTTTCAAAGCCTCGGATTGAAGACAATCAATCCGTTCAAGAAAGCGCTTGCTTAGCAAGCCGCGGCGAATCTAATTTATTTTTGCCTTCAATCCTTCGGCTTGTCTTTCATCGAGAGCTTTAAGCTTACTATGGTGCGGTCGAACGCTCGCGCCAATTCCCCTAGCTCGTCGTCGCGCTTGAGCAGTTTCGGGTCTATCCTCGTGTCGAGCTTTCCCTTTGAAATGTCTTCAATCGTCTGCGTGATGCTCTCAATGTGCCCGGTCAGGCGCCTGACCGTGACGACTATAAGCAGCACCGCCAAAAGCGCGGAAGTAACCGCGCCGACGAGTATGAGCGAGAACAACTCGGCAATGAGCTTGTCTAATTGCGCTTGCGAGTGGATTATCACCACGGTCGCGTAATCGAGCTTCCTGAAGCTAACCTGAAACTTTTTCCCGCTCTCGTCCGAGAGCTCCAAAAACCCGCTCGAGTTTTTCTCCAATTCCCGCAGCACTTGAAAGCCTATCCTATCCCCCTCGATGGTCGGGGTAGTGATGCTTATGCCGGCTTTTCTCGTGTCCAGGAAATTGTTTCCAAGCGAGTCGAGCAAAATAACGTCCGCCTCGTCGTCCTCTAGCGCGGACAGCCTCTTCTTCAAGTCGCTTAAGTCAATCGCCCCCACCGCGTACCCGATTATCTTCCCTTCGTAAAACGCGGGCGCCGCGGCGACCAGCACCGACTTGTTCGACAAGCTGCTTGCAATCGCTTCGGAGACAACCGTTTTTTTGGTTGAAATAATCTGCTTGTAGTAATTTCGGTCCGACAAGTCGCGGCCCACTATCGCCTTGGCTCCTTCGCTTGCCGCCAGCACGACTCCCTTGTCGTTGTGCAATCCCACGTTCTCGATTACCGCGCTGTTTAACTCCACTCCTGTCATTTCAACCGACGCTTTTTCCAGCGCCTCGACCGTCTCGTCGCGCAGCGCGTCCAGTATTTCGTGGTCCTGCGCTAGGACCTCGACGGAGTCTTTTGCCGAGGAGAAGTACACGTCCACGGCTTCGTACGCGTAGCCCGCCATTTGCCGGACTTGCCCTCGCGTGCTCGACGAAATGATTTTCTTCTCCTCCTCAAGCAAGAGCGTGCCGGACGCTACCGCAATCGCTATGGCGACCGCGACTGTAATGAGGATTATCTCGTGGAGTATCTTCATAAGCAAAAACCGCGCCCAAATTTTTTTTGGATTAAAACAAGTTTGTTTAACGCGGCCTTCTTTCTTAACCCTTTTCCCGGCGGGCAGGCGAGCATAGGGGGGATTACCTTACTGCCGCGGCAACAGCGTCCATTGCCTGCGCCAAGTTTTGCCTGCTTGACGCGAAGCTGACTCGCGCGTAATTTGGCATCCCAAA
The DNA here is from genome assembly GCA_016217775.1 of Microcaldota archaeon. Classification (GTDB taxonomy): domain Archaea; phylum Micrarchaeota; class Micrarchaeia; order Norongarragalinales; family UBA97; genus JACRGG01. The sequence continues at coordinate 3,420 of JACRGG010000050.1, read as the reverse complement.
AGGATTTCCGGGAACGAGCGCAACGCCGGCTTTTTCCAACAGGAATTCGCAGAACCCAACCGAGTCCGAAACCCCGTTAAAGAACGGCGAGAAGTCCGCGAAAACGTAGAACGCCCCGCTTGGCTTGACTACTTTCACGCCCATTTTCTCCAGTGCCGCGCAAACCAATTCCCGCCTTTGCGCAAACTCCTTGACCATTAACGGAATTTCCGGCTGCTCGTTGGCTAGCGCCTCAACCGCCGCTCCTTGCGTAATCGAGCTGGGGTTGCTCGTGGTTTGGCCCTGGATGTCGTCCATCGCCTTGATTACTTCCCTCGGCCCGCCAACGTAGCCAAGCCTCCACCCCGTCATCGCGTGGCTTTTGCTCAACGCGTTAATGGTAATCGTCCTGTCAAAAAACCTCTTGTCGAGTGCCGCAATGGAATGATGGACTGCGGGTGGGTAAACGATTTTTTCGTAAACCTCGTCTGATGCAATCAAAAAGTTTTTTTCCACAGCCAACTCCCCGATTTCGATTAGTGCCTCGCGCGAGTAAACAACTCCGCACGGGTTGCTTGGGGAATTCAATACTATCATTCTAGTCCTGCCAGTTACCGCGGCGCGGATTTTATTCAAGTCGGGCTGAAAATCCTCTTTCGACTGCACGAAAACCGGTTTCCCGCCAGCCAGCTTGATTTGGTCCGCGTAAGTAAACCAGTAAGGCAGCAAGACAATCACTTCGTCCCCCGCGCTTAACGTTGCCATAAACAAGTTGTACAAGACTTGCTTCGCGCCGTTGGACGCCATAACGGCGTCAATCGCGTAATCCAAGTTGTTTTCGCGCGAAAACTTTGCGCAAATCGCTTTTCTTAACTCTAGAGTTCCCGCAGACGGGGTGTAATGCGACTTGTTTTCGTCAATCGCGCGCTTGCCTGCCTCCTTGACCGCAGCGGGCGTGTCAAAATCGGGTTCGCCAATCCCCAAGTCGATGATTTTCCTTCCATCCGCCCGCAATTTCCGCACGCGCGCGTTTAACGCAAGCGTCGCGCTGGGCTTTAAATCATCCATTCTCGCACTCAACCAGCTATTCATACTCGTTCCACTTCGGGTTTTTTCCCCTAGATTTTTCTACGGGGTATTTTTTTTCAAGCTTCTCTAGCTTTTCCTCGAATGCCCGCGCTAAGTCCAAGTTCATTTCGTTCGCGCACAAAAGCAGGGCGTACAAGATGTCGCTTAGTTCGTCCTTGATGTACTCGCGCTTTTTTTCGTCGTTGGTTATCTCGCTTACTTGCTTTTCGGTTTTGAACCTAAACGGCTCCATCAGCTCCGCGGCTTCCAAAGCCAAGTCTATGCTTAAGTCCTTCATATTGTGGAATTGCTTCCAGTCGCGCGCGTCCCTAAACGCCAGTGCCTTCTCGCGCAATTGCTCAACCGTCGTGCTCTTGTCGTCCAATTCAACAACCCTTAAAAACCGCGTTTTTTTTCAACTGATTAGCCCGACTTCATCAACTTGCACTTCGCTCGCGCCCTCAACGGCTTTCGCCAACTCCTCGAAGTCCACTCCCTCCGAGTCCTCGCACACGAAGGAAGCCTTCACGATTTTCTGGCCGAAAACGTAGTCCTCAACGCTTGACTTCACGCAGCCCTTTATTTTAGAAACGTTGTCCGAGAGCTTTGCCACATCGTACTCCTCTTTAGGAAACACTTTCAGAACCGTCATTACCTTTCCCATCTTCTTCAACTCCATTTAAGCGTTTTCTTTCACTGCGCCTAGCACGTCTTGTGGTGGCGCACTGCCTTTAACTTGATTTTAGTGCTTTTATACTTGTGTTTTTTAAACGGCTTTAATCGGATTACGCGCGCGTTCAAGCCGCGTTTTTTCAACTCTTTTTCAATCAGCAAATCGTCCTTAATCACATCGTTTTTCAACAGCCACCCGGCTTGCTGGTCGTATCCCAAGATTATTTTAGTAGGCTTGTATTTTTTGACTGCGGACAATTTGTCAACCAAGTCGCCGAGTATCGCCTCGTCAACGAATTTCAATGAGCCGATTATCTCGCGGCGCTCGTTTTCGTTAAAAAGAGGCTTCTTGCCGCTCTCGCGCATTATCTTGTCGCGGCCGATTACGATAACCAGCTTTTCTTTGCCAGCAATCTTCTTGGCTTGTTTTAAGTACGCCAAGTGCCCTGGGTGCAATAGGTCAAAGCAGCCAAAAGCCATTACCGTCATGATGCTATCCGCCCGCGCGTTCTTGTTTTGCTAAAAAAAGTTTAGTTGCTTTCTTACGGGCCGTTGAACCCGCATTTTACGCAAGTGAACGGTATTTCGTTGGACTTGCATTCCTTGCACCTGTTTATCGAGTTGTCGCAACCCGAGCACTCGAATTGCACGAAGTCGCTTGTTTTCCTGCCGCAACTGGAACACACTGCCATACTCTATTCTCACCCAATTTACTAAAACCAAACGCAAAATAGTCTTCAGACTACTACAATCTATAAACAATCGTTTTTAACCCTATTGTCTTTGCTTTGTTTTCAACACTCTTTTATTTCCATTCATTCACTTTGTTAGCTGGGGCTATAGTATAGTCTGGACAGAATGTTGGCTTGCGGAGCCGAAGACCTGGGTTCGAAATAATTTCTTTTTCTTTTCGAAAGAAAAAGCATTACCGGAAAAAGAAAATTCCAACGAAAATCCCAGTAGCCCCGCTTTATTTTTAATCATTTGAGGTAGTTGCCTGTTGGATGAACGGATTAAGGGACGTCGAGAAGAAGCTTTGCGCGCCAAGAACGGGCTGAAAAAAGTTTTTGAAAAGCATTTCCGCGGGGAAGACAGTGAGCTTTCTTTCGGGGAATTGAGCAGAATAGTAACTGTGCTTAGGTGCGTTCCGGGCTATTTTGAGGCAATGCGCTTGAAGAAAGACCGCGAGGTAAAAAACGTCGCCATCCGCTTGCTTAAATCGCACGAAAAGCTGGTTAGCCACGTTCACGAAAGCATTTTGTCAGGGATTGCGCAAACTGACGAGGAGAAACTGCTTTTGCAAAGCACGCTTACTGGCCTTACTTTGAAAAAAGAGTCCTTGGTTGACGAATACAACTACGGCGAAAAAGAGAATCAAGGCAAGAAAAACACGCTGCTTTCAGACGCTATGGACTTTGGCGTGAGGAACGGCCGGTTGTACGATTGTTTTCACGCCGCCAATAGCCGCCTTCTTGACCTGATAACCTCTGGGCAGTTTAGCAAGGAAGAACCGCATTTTGCAAGCCACTCTTATGGGGCTTTAAGCGTTTTAGCCGAACAAGCAAGAACCGCTATGAAAACTCTTAAGAGAGGTTTGAATAATTGGGTTTTTTAGGGTTTTTGTTATTGTAAAAAATTTTTTTTGTGGCAAAACGCGTCTAAAATCACGTTAATCGCCTTGTTTTTGCCAAGGAGAGTTTG
>JACRGG010000048.1 GCA_016217775.1 Microcaldota archaeon | reverse complement strand
TTTCAATCCCGTACTGGCCCGTCAGCAATTCGTTTAATTCCTTTATTGAAGCGCCTTTCTTCCCGACTACCATCCCGGGCTTTCGAACGTCGATGAGTATCCTCGTCGCAATCGGGGTTTTTTGGATGGATACGCTTGACACTCCCGCCTTCTCGAGTTGTTTTTCCAAAAACGTCGCCACGTCGTAGTCAATGAGTGCTTTTGCAATGAATTTCTTTTCGCTCGCCATTTCTCCAATTACCCTTTCTTCCCGCTTTATTTACTGCTTTTGCTTTCCAAGCATCAGGCGCTCCGCGTCTGAAACTTCAACATTTGTCTTGATTGGCTGCTGAACCTTAACCGGGCTTGCCTTGTCCGCTTTTTCAACAGGTTTTTTTTCAGCAGGTTTTTGCTCTTCCTTTTTTGCCTGCGGTTTTTCGCCCTTCTTTTCATCAGCCTTAATCTCTTTTCTAGCCTCTGGCTTTTTCTCCTCGGCTTTTTTTTCAGATGGCTTCTCAACGGTTTTCTCCGCCGGTTTTGCCCCCGCGCGCCTAGCTTCCCTTTTCACCGCGGGCTCTTTCGACTCGAGGATTAACTCGAGTCTTGCCGTCTCGTAGTCCGCGCGAATCGCTTGCCTTCCGTACCCCAGTGTTACCGAGGTTGCGAAAAATCGCTTGTAGCGCGGAATCGTGTTTTGCTTGTACGCCGCCGCGGTTTTCACAAACAAGTTTTTCTCGTCGAAGCCCTTGTTTAACGCGTTTGAAACCGCGCTGTTAAGCAGCTTAAGCGCCATTTTCGCTTCCTTAATCGGGTACCTGCCTTTTTGCCCGCCTAACTGCGGCCTGTGCCCGATTCGCGTGTTGTACGTGAAGTACCTTATGGGCATCGCCTTGTCAATCGCGTTTTGAAGTATTTTCCGCGCGATTCTCACCGGCTTGTTTTTTACCGCGCGGGCCACTTGCGTCAAGTCCTTATAGCTGCAGTTCAAGTCGTAGGCTTGCGCTGGAACCTGGTTTTCCCCAATTTTCGCCGAGTATCCGTACAAGCTCATAAACAAATCACTTTAGTTCGATTGCCTTGCTTCCCCTAGTCGCCCCGACTCCGGCCGCGGAGTGCTTGACTAGCTTCGTGGTAATCGCGAATTCTCCTAGGCGGTGGCCGAGCATTTTCGGGGTAATGAATATTTCCTGGAATGCCTTTCCGTTGTGCACTGCTATCTTGGTTTCAAGCATTTCCGGAATAATGACCATTTCGCGCAAGTGCGTCTTCACGATTTTCTTCTTTAACTTCGCCTTGCGGAATTTCTCGATGAATTTCTTGAACTTTCCGCTCATTCTCTTCAGCGTGCGCCTTTCCTTGCTCGTAGTCAGCTTAACGAATTCCTCCAGCGGCATTGCCTTTAGCCTGTCGATTTCAAAGCCCTTCCAAGTGATTTTTCGCGCCATTATTTCTTCACATCCTCTGTCGTCCTGCTTTTTCTTCCGGTGCGCCTAGCCCCCATGTGCCCGACGTTCCCGCCCGGAGGAGTGTTCCTGCTCCTAGTTGTCGGCTTGCCCATGCTCTTCCCGCCGTGCGGGTGGTCGTAGGCGTTCATCGCGCTTCCGCGCACTATCGGGTACAGCTTGTTCCTGGCTCTCATATAATAGAACTTGTGCCCTGCCTTCATAAACGGCTTTTCCAATCTTCCCCCGCCGCACGCGACTCCTATGGTCGCGAAGCAATTCGGGTCGAGGATTTTCTTTGCCTTTGATGCAAGCGTTACGCTCACGTAATTGGTTTCCTCGTCGTGGCTTGAAATCAATGCCCCCGCCCCGGTTGTCCGCGCGATTTTCCCCCCGTCCCCGGGCTTTAGCTCCACGTTGAACACTATCGTCCCGTCCGGGATTCTTCCAAGCGGCATCACGCTTCCAAGCATCGGCTTGGCCTGCGCGCCCACCTCTATCTTGTCGCCCAGGGCTAGGCCCTCCGCGGCAATCAAGTACTGCTTGGTGTTGTCGGAGAAAGTGATTTCGGCGAGTATCGGGGAGTGAGCCGGGTCGTCAACAAAGTCGGTTATCTGCCCGATTTGAGTTTGAGTGATTTGCTTGTACTTAGCCGGGTCGAAAAAGCGGTGGCTTGGCGTCACGTAACGCGGGTGGCCCCGCCCCCTTTTCTGGTTAATCAATCGCTTGCCCATATTTTCTTTCCACTCGTAATCATTTTTTTGAACTCTTAACTCATTAACTCGCTATATTACCTTGAGCTTGCCCGCTATTTGCGTGGCCGCCCCTTTTTCCTTAAACGACACTATCGCTTTTTTCTTTCCGTTAAACGCGTTAATCATATTCACTGCCTTTACCTTAACCTGGTATGCCTTCTCGACTTCCGCCTTGACGTCTTTTTTCGTGGCCGTAGGCTCGACTACGAGGGTAATCTTGTTTTCCCTCTCGATTTGCCCGACCGCCTTTTCCGTTGTCAGCGCGTGAATAATCTTTGCCATAAAAATCACAAGTAAAGCTGCTCCTTCTCCATTTTGTCAAGCGCGTCTTGAGTCCAAACCGTGAGCCTTCCCGCCTGTCCGCCGGGCGCGAGCAACTCGATGTTTAATTCCCCGACTTTTGAAAAGTCGACTCCGGGAATGTTTCGGCAGGCCTTCCATATTCCCTTGTCCTCCCCGGCGACTATCAAAACGCTTTTCGGCACGATGTACCCGCCTTTTCTCAACCGCGACTTTCCGCTTCTCTTCTGCCTTCCTTCCTTGGCCCTGCTTAGGTCGTCAGCCAAGCCCAGTTTTTCAAGCTCCATACTCAAG
>JACRGG010000047.1 GCA_016217775.1 Microcaldota archaeon | reverse complement strand
TCATAACCTAAAAAAAACTCAGAACAAAAAAACAAAACAAAGTTTACTCAACTAATCACGCAACAAAGCAGCTTATTAGAAAAAAACCAAAATTCGAAATAGAAGACAGCCAACCGCAAGTCAAAGCAGTGGAGTTCGGTCCGCACCACCTAGTGGCAAGGCAATACGGCGTAAAAGAAGCTAAGGCGCAGTTTGACTTGCTAAGAGAGAATTTTCCGCACGTAAAAATAGAGATGCCAATAGCGCAAGTAATTCACGGAGACGGAACGGCAACGAACGTAACGATTTGGAAGAAAGACACTATGCCGTTGGTTGAGCTTCTTTCGTACCCGCTCGCTTCCAGAGAATTAAAAATGCAGGCGCTAGAAAGCGCGATGGAAAGCCTTGCAAGAACGCACGCGGCGGGGTTAATCCACGGCCACCCCCATACTGGAAATTTCGCGGTAAGAATAGAGAAAGACCGCAACGCAAAAGAAGAACCGATGATAAAAGCGAAAACCAGCTTGATAGACTACACTAAAATCAGCGCAGGGAAAGGAAGAAAATGGGGGATAGGCGAAGACATAAAATATGCGGTGAACCGCATTGCCGATGCTAGCCGCTTGTTGGGTGAAGATTTTTTTTACGAAAACGATTTTGTTGCTGCAAGCAACGCGAGAAAAAAACTAGCAAGAGAGCTAAGAGAGCACTACAAGAAGCACTACGCGCTTTGGAAGAAAAAAAAATGACGCCAGCGCGAGTCAGTAATACTCTGGGAACTCTTCTTGCGGGATTACCTTGTTTTTAATCAGGTAGGCAAACCCCAGTCCGGCGAAAATCCCTCCAAGGTGAGCCCAGTTCGCGATGCCACTTGAGGGGTTGGCGGTTGAAACAAACTCGATGAGCACCCAAAAAATTGCCGCCAGCCACATCGGCATTGGGAAAAAGAAGACCAGCACACCCAAATTCGGCTCGAGCAACGCGAGCGCGCCGAGAATCCCGTAAACCGCGCCCGACGCGCCTATTGCCGCGACCAGAGGGTCCGCGGTGAGAAAATAAAACAAGTTCCCGGCCAAGCCTGCCGCGAGATAGGCCGCCAGAAAGTTTTTCGAGCCAATCTTTCCCTCCAAGTAAGGCCCGAACATAAAGAGGGCAAACATATTGAACGCCAAGTGAATGAAATTCGCGTGCAAAAACAACGCGGTTACCCAGCGCCAAGGCTCGGTAAAAGCCAGTGCGGGAATGAAGGAAAACCACGCGAGCATTGGCTTGAAAAAAGCAAGCTCGAGAAGGAACACGGCTGTGGTTGCCGCAAGCAAGTAAAGCCAAATCATAATACCATCTTTTGTTGCACTGTTAGATAATTTAATACAATCGCTAAAATCCGTCAGACTTTCTCCCAGCCGATTTTCTGTTCCTCGAGCAAGCCGATTATTTTCTTCCTTTGCTCACCAGTACAGCCATTCCAGTCGATGACGGCAAAAACGGGTTTTTCTAAAGTGTTTTCAGCCATTTGCTTAACCAAACTGGAATCCAGTTCGTCGAGAACGTGTTTTGACGCGGCGAACGAAAATGCTTTCCCGCCATCGACTTGCTTAAGGAAACCATTGTAGTGTCCTCCGCCAAAACCAATAAACGCGCTTGGCGCGCGTAGATTGCTTACCGGCGTGCAGGCGAGGGAAAAAACGAGCTTGGAAACATACTCGCACGCGGCCAAGTCATTCCACTGCATTTGGCTAGGGCCGATTTCAATGAACAAGCAAGGATTAGTCAGGCTAGTGGGCCCGTGGTGGGTCGCTTCAAAAACGAATTCGTAGCCGCGTAACGGGCTTTTTTGAAAATAATCTCGGACGAATTTTAGCGCGCCCGCGCAAGAGCGCGAGAGTTGCCTTGGATTCCCGCCTTTTTCCGTTGAGGAAAAAAAGTTGCCGGTAGAATGCGCGGTCAGCACGGGAGCGGGATTGGAAGACGAGCGGTGGCGGTAGGGGAAGACAATCAAACCAGCGTTTTTTACCACGTCAAGCCGCGATAGGTACTCGCCGTCAACTGAAAGCCTTTCGCTTGCCTCCAAGACGCCGATAGTTTTGTCGATATTGAGCCAAAAGCGCTTTTTGCCGTTTGTAGTTTCTATTGGGGCTCGTTCTACAAAGCCTTGTTTTAATAAAAACTTCGCGCAGTTGGAGCCGCAAGCGTCTTCAGCCGAGTAAACAACGAGGTTCATCGGTAAAAATAATGGTTAAAAGATAATAAAACCACTAGGAATACTATGGCTTTTTTTGGAAAAAGGGGGGAAACGCTCGTCCAACGGCACGTAAAGGGCGTGGAAAGGCACTTGAGCCAATTGGGCGGCGAACCCGAGTTTGCCTCGGCGGGAATATTTAACGCCCTAAAATCCCAGTTCGTTGTTTGCGGGGACAAAAAACAGTACGAAAAGCACTTGAAAAACATCAGGGGAATAAACAACAAGGCCAATGAGTTTCAGCTGCAGCTGGCGGATTATTTTAGGAATGCCCGGAGGGGGAAAAGAACAAGTCAAGCGCCTCATTAGCGGGCTGAAAGAATACAAGGACGGAGTAACCAAGTACTTGGAAGAGCACGGGAAGCAAGGGTGGTGGTTTGACAAAAAGCACGAGGCGCTAGCCGAACTGCTGAAAAGCAACGAAATGCGCGGAATAATGGCCGGGTTGGGAAAGCCAGTTGCGTTTAAGTTCAAGAAAAACAGCATTCGAAAACTACGGCCGCCGCCAGGCGAGATAAACCAGTATGTCCTGAAAATAAGGCAGATGCGCGAAGTAATAGAGCGCGAAGCCGAAATGAGATTGGACAATAAATACTATGAGGCGCAGGAAAAGCACGGCGAAGAAATACGCGGAATGCTCAACGGAATCAACGGGCTTAACGGAAACGACGTTATAAGCGAGGATATGCCCGCTAAGCTGATTCACGCGCTCCACTTGCAGTACTGGGATTTGAAAAACAAAACGAGAATTGAGGAAAATGGCTGGAATAGACGAAGACGTTTTTGACAGGCAAAAGCGAGTCAATGGATGGAACCAAGAAGCGGTTAGCGGGAAAAACTGCTTGGTTGCCGGCGCGGGGGCGCTTGGAAACGAGTTGGTGAAAAACCTCGCTCAAGTTGGCGTAGGGAAAATCACCGTGGTTGATTTCGACAAAATCGTCGAGGCGAACTTAAACCGCTGCGCGTTCTTCACCAAAGAGGATGTCGGGCGGGAGAAAGCAATTGTCCTGAAAGAAAAGGCCGAAAAGCTTACCGGGGGCGCAACGAGAATAACCGCGGGCTTGCGGAGGATAGAGGAGTTGAAGGAAAGCGAGTTTAGCGGATTCGACTTCGCGTTTGGCTGCCTGGACAATCTGGGCGCGCGGCTGCACTTGAACGCGCAATCGTACGGGAAAAAAATTTTCATCGACGGGGGAACAACCGGGTTTTTGGGCAGGGTGCAGGCGGTCTGCGCCCCGGGCCCGTGCTTTGAGTGCGGGTTGAGCAAAAGCGACTACAACATATTGTGGAAGAAATACTCCTGCGTCGGGGAAGCGCTCGACTTTGTCGACCCGAAAATGCCCGCGCTGCCCACCACGACAAGCATTGTTGCGGCGGTGATGGCGAACGAGTTTCTAAAAATCGCGCACTCGCCAAGCGCGGACGAAGCGGCGGATTTAATCTTGCAGGGGAAAAAAATCGATTCCCTCGGCGGAGCCAAGGCTGGCTCGCTGATTGGGCGGCAATGGCACTACAACGGGCTGACGGGAGAGGCGAAAACAATGCAGTTGGACGTGAGGCGCGACTGCCCCGTCCACTAATGCCCCGAGTCAGCTTATTAAAAAAAGTTATATACCCCAAGCGAGATAAGGATTATTGAGGAGTTGATTCAAGAATATGAAGAACTTTATTTTAATCGCATTGTTCAGCACGGTATTGATAGCAGGGTGCCTTGGGTTCGGCGGGCAGCCGACGCCAACGCCGACTCCAGTGCCAACAATAGAGCCCACTGCGGCGCTGACTCCAACGCCAACGGCCATTGCAACAGCGACTCCGGCGCCTACGCCGGTTCCAGTCGCCAACGTTAGCATCATTAACCGCGCGTTCAAGCCAAGCGTTTTGGAAATCAGCGCCGGGACGAAAGTCGCTTGGAAAAACGAGGATGGGGTTACGTACACGATAATCGCCGACGACAAGAGTTTTCAAAAAAACGACTTGGGCGCGGGCGGGGTTTACGAATACGTTTTCAGCACGCCCGGGGAATACAAGTACTCCACCGAGCGGTTTGGCTTTAGCGGGACGATAAAAGTCTCTTAAAAGGAATGCGGCAAGCCCGCTTGCTTTTTTTTCTTTAAACCTTTTTTTTTGAATTACCTATGGCGTTAGGCGTGGGTTTATTCGATGTAAAAAAAATATTGCGTTACGAACCATCCCTCATTTTAAAGCGAGGGAAACCGTGCCCGTAACCATTTTGCATTCGCAAAAGCGTTAACAGAAGTTTTCTAGCGCAGGTCTTTTGCTAGGGCAAAAGAAGTGCCTAAGGTCGTGAATTGAAAAGAAAAGCCCCCTAGGGAAGAAAACTAGTCTTCAAAAGCGTCCTTAATCCCCTTGACTATCTCGACGGTTTTCTTGTCGACGCTTAACTCGAGCTTGCGCCCGCAGCGGATGCAGGAAGAGTTGTTGTCCGCAATCGACTCAAAGCAGTCCTTGTGGTACGCCGCGCCGCAAAAACAATGGCCGAACTTGGGGCTCGAGCCCTTGCCGACCGAGAGGGAAAACGCGGATTTGCACAATTCGCACTTGTCATCGCTTGGGGAAGTGGATTGGGCGCGTTCGGCGAATGGAGTTGTGGCGGGCGCAGGCTCTTGCACCCGACTAGCCGCCGGCTGGGGGATTGAAGCGGCCTTGGGGAATTGCTTTTGCCTTTTCTTCTGCTCGCCGTTAGGCGCCCCGATTCGCATTAATTCGTGCAAGTCGACCGCGGGACTGCCTTGTTTGGCGCCGGCGGCTTGGGGGGATTGAATGAAATTGGTTTGAACAGGCTGGATTAACGAGCTGGGGGAAGGCAGTTGAACCGCCTGTTTTTCGGCCCTGCGCTTTTTCTCCTCGAAAAAAGAGTACCCGTCCACGGACAGCCCCGCCAGGTCGCAGTGCGCGTCGTAAACCAAGAGTTTTTTCTTCACTAACTGCGCGATTCTCTTGCGCGCGTCTTTTTCCTCAACGCCCATCAGGGCGCAAATTTGCGCGACGCCGCTAGTCCCGGATTTTACCAAGCCGACTAGGTCCTCGTCGAATTTCTTCACCAAAAACTTTGCCGCCACTTGACTCAACACTTGCGTACTATTGCAAACCCGACTTCCTGATAACCGTTTGCATTAAGCTTGAAAAACTTTTTTTCCCCCCGAACGGGGTCGATTACCAGCGCGACGTTGTAGCCCTGGCTGAAATACTTTTTTTGCGTGCTCACGTCGGTTGAAGACAGGAAGCAACCGTAGTTGGGGTGGGAGTGCGCCCAGCCGACTACAAGATTTGGCTTAACTGAATTGATTTCGGCAGCCAAATTGGAGAACGCGTTTTCAGAAAAGCGCACGGTAACACTCGTTGCGTCGTTTTTGGAAGTGATATAGTCGGCAATAAAAGAATATTCCTTCCCGTTAAACGAGTTTACTTCGCCAAGCAGCAAGCCCATTGCCTCCAAACCTTTTTTCGCCTCGGAGCTAAAATGCGCTTTGGCCTTGTCAAGCGCGGTTTGAGCCATGTAAACAACCGCCAAAACCAGTTTCACCCGCTTATTGCTTTTTGCCAAGCAGCGAACCGAAAATGGTTCGCACCTTAAAGGAAATCGAGCTTTCCTGCCGTTTTTTCTCACAAATTTTCTTGGCTAAATCGTGCGGGTCGCCGGCCGCTCCCCCCTGGATTGGGGTGATGTCGGAGAGGTGCTGGGCGCGGATTTTCTCGGAAGCAAAATCTTGCGCGGGCGCGGCATTTAATTGGGAAACGATTTTTGGCCGCAAAGAAGAGCCAGGCTGTTGTTGGGCCGGCTGCGGAGTCTCTTGCAAGGAAGGGATTTTTTCAGCGAACTGCCCTTCATCAACAATGGATGTATTCAAGTGGGGCTCGTCGTCCTCGGTGTTGGGAAGCTCGCTGATTTTTTTCGTCACTACTGACACTATCTTCGGCTTGTCCATACCCAATACCACACTAATAAAAGAGTGGGTGGAAAACAATAATAAATGGACGTCGGCAAAAAAGCTAGGGGGGCGAAAAGGCGATGGCGGATGAATTCAACATTACGGTAATACACACGACTTCGGGAAAGGAAATTGTTTTGGCAATAGAACCGCAGTTTACGATATCAAGCATCCTGGAAGTATTGAGCGAAAACCTGCAGCTTAAGGACCGGTTCGTCCTGGCGAACAAGGACAACAAGATTTTATCCCCGGACTTAAGCGTCAAGGATGCCGGGCTAAAGCAAGGCGAAGAACTACTATTAATGCCGGACCCCACCGGAGGATATGAAAAAGGATTAGCCCAATCCTCGAAGAGCACGCGAGGGAAATATTCAAGCTAATGGCCGTAACGTGGAAGAAAGAAAAGGAAGAACCAAAGGAATATGTGGAGCGGGAAGTTGCGCGCTTGGCCCGAAACAAAGAAACGATAAAAAACAAGAAATAAAGTGGGGAAACTAAAAGCAATTAAAAGATTGCGCGAGCATTGTTCTCGTATGCCGCAATTACCGGAAAGCATTTGGAGGCGCAGGCTCGAAAACGAGTTTTTGGCGCTGGAAAGCGATGGAAGCATTAAATTCGAATCTAATTTTGACAAAACCAGCTACGTAATCAGCATTAACTCCCCCGCATTGCACCAAACCCCAAGCGGGCTAAGCAAGCGCTTTGACAACAAGGTGCAAATTGACTTGAAACGCGATTACCCGTACCCCGGCGGGCTGGAAGTGGCGTGGCTCACTCCCATATTCCACCCGAACATCAGGCAGATAGACGGAAAAGTCTGCATTAGGCTGTTAAACAAGTGGAGCGCGAGCCAAACTTTGACGGACATCGTCAAGGCAATACAAAGCGTTTTGGAAAACCCGAATCCCGACGACCCCCTCGACAGGGAGGCCGCGGATTACTTCAGGCAAAACCCGGATGCGATGAAGGCAAGCGCCGCGCCGGAATTCAAGAAGCCGCGCATAATCATAAGATAAGGGCAAGAGCTGAAAAAAATGGATAGGCCAAAATTAATTGAAGTAAGAAAAAAGCAAATTCTTGAAAAACAGCCGCCCGGGCCGCCGGATTGGGAGGTTGTCGAAACAAACGAAACTCCTTCCGAGGGCGGAAGCCGACTGGAGCCAATTGAAGCAAAAAAATTGAAGAAAACGCTGGCGCAGAGGATAAAAAGCTTTTTCAGGCTCTAAAAGGCGGTGCACGCGACGCGTGCAGAAAGCTTTCTTGGAAAAACAAAAAAAGTTCTCGCGGAAGAAAAAAAGCTATTTGAGCGTTTCCTCCAGCTCTTCAATAATGTGCTTGTTCCCGACGTGGGTAGGGACGCGCTGCTCCATATTGTCCGATTTCACGTCGAGAATGCTTTTCCCACCGTCGCTGCTTCTCCCCCCGGCGTGCTCGGCAATCAAGGCAATCGGGTTGGATTCAAAAAACAGCCTTAATTTTCCGTTCGGGCTCTTGCGCGTTCCGCCATACCCGAAATAGCCGCCGTAATGAAGTATTTGCGAAAAATCCGCAACAAACGCGCCGCAGTACCTTGTTTTTAGCTTGTGCCCGAAAACCAATCTTTTCAAAAAACCGCCGTATTTTTCATCAAAATCCAATGGATTGCCGCCAACGCCGTACACCTTCCCCTCGTCGGGAATCGTCAGGCCGTCGTACAATAAATTGTATTGGACAACGCCCTTGCGCGCCTTTACAAACTCCGCGACTTTTTTCGTCTCGCTGGTCGTGTAAACCAGCGTCGTTATCGGCCCGTACAATTTAAAGAAAGCCGCAACTTGTTCGCGGCCCGTTGCGGGCAGGCTTTTTCTCCAAACGCCGAAAATAGAGCCGAACGGGTTGTTGGCGACTATGTTGCTGCTCCCGTCAAGGGGGTCCATAGTCACCTCAAAAGGCGCGCCCGGCTCACCCAAAAGCGGTTCCGCCAATTCCTCGGAATAAACTTTTCTGACCAATTTAGAGCCGATAAGCGCCCTGCAAAACTCCTTGTTCGTCCAGTCATCCAGCTCGCGCGTGAACTCGCCGTACTTGTTTTCAACCGCGTTTTCGGTAATAAGGCGGTGCGGAAACTCGCGGCGGATATCCGCGGATAAGCCGGCAACAACGGCGATTAGTTGCGCCAGCTCCCTGTCACGCAATTGCCCGAGGTGCTGCGTTAAAGAAATCTGTTCAGCCATTTTCCCACGCAATTACTTTTAGCATACGTGTTTTAAAATCCCCGACCCGTTTTTTAATTATCTTCGAATTAGCGGCTTGGCAAAAGGCGGGTGGGCGCAAATGGCTTTGAAAAAAGATTATTTCCAGTCAATGGGGGCAAAAAAAGTTTCCGCCATCAGGAAAATAACTAGAAACGGCTTTTTCCAAGTGTTCGCAGTAGACCAAGTCGGGTCGTTTAAAAAAGCGGTTGCGGACGAGCTTGCGAAAAAAAACAACGTTGACGCCAAGACAATCACCGAACGGCAGGTAATTGAAGTAGCCGGCCCGCTAAAACAGCAGTTCGCGCGCGTTGCGTCAAAACACGTCAGCGCAATGCTCTTGGACACCACTCCGTACGGGTTGGATGCGGTAAAATTCGTCGATAAGGGAACTGGCTTGCTGCTGAAACTCGAGGCGAGCACGAGCGTGGTCGACAAAAACAACGAATTGGTGTTTTTCGAGCCGATTGAAGAAGGGGGAAGCGGCGAATACTACGAGCGCGTTGCAAAATCATTTGATTACTTGGCGGGATTGGGCGCGAGCGCAATCAAGCTGCTGCTCAACTACAACCCCGTTAACGAGCCGGCGCACGCGGCCGAGCAGAAAAAGCGGCTTGAAACAATTTACAAAGTAAGCGAGGACAAGCAAATCCCGCTGCTTTTGGAGCCGATGAGTTTTTTCTTCATTAAGGACGAAAACGGGCAGCGGAAAACCGACAAGAAAAACCCGGAGTTTGCGAAGCAAAAACTCGGCATAGTTTTGCAGACGGCACGGGACTTAAGCCCGTTGTGCGACGTGTTCAAAGTAGAGTTCCCGGTTGACTTGAAGTACTTGCTGACGGAGCTGGCCGCGCAAAACAGCGTTTCAGCGGAAAGCGTCGAAAAAACCCGGGCGCATTTAGCAAATAAATTGGGCTTGACTCCATCGGCTGGCGCGGATGAAATAATAAATCAAGCCTGCAAAAAACTCGACGGGGAATCCGCCACGCCCTGGGCGGCTTCCTGGGGATTGCCCTCGGTGATGAAGGCGCCCGAATTGGCCGCCAGCTGCTTCAGCCGGGTCTGCATGTCCGCCACCCGATCCTGGAAGGCCTGGCGGTTGAGGCGGACGTGCTGCTCCTCGTGCTCCTTGACGGCGCGGTACTGGCACGAGCCGGGCAGGTAC
>JACRGG010000046.1 GCA_016217775.1 Microcaldota archaeon | reverse complement strand
ATAAATAGCTTTTATGTTTGATTCATATTGCAACTGGCGCAATAATTTTGCGTCTATAGTAGTAGAAAACCAGTCACCAAAAACGCCAATACGGTTTATTCGATACCCTACAAAATATCTTGATACGATTTGCTCGATTTTCTTTTTGTTTTCTACAACTATTGTTTCGTTATCAAAAGAACCTGAATAATTAGAGAAAAGTTCTATAATCACAGAAGCTGAACCGGTATAATTAAGGACTTGCAAGACAATTGGATCAACATAAACCGCAGTAGCATTATGCGCAGATGAAATATTCGCTGACACTACGCTAATGTTATTTGATGGCGTAACTGTTGGCGTAGGCGTTGTTGTTTGTGTTACGCAGCCGGTGAGAAACAAGATTGAGAATAGAATTAAGATTTTCAAAAACTTTGATTCAATAACATTACTGACAATAGCCCTCATTTAAAACACCACCACAGTATTAACGTGTGTTGAAACATTCCAAGAAGAATTACCATCGAAAGTCGTATTTGTTACATTCAATTTAGTTTCCCACGTTTGGTTCTCTCGAATGAATCCACTGAAATTCTCGCCAACATTATGCACGCTCAAAAACTCTATTGCAGCAGCAACATCAACACGAGAAAAAGACAAGTTAGTAGCAGAATCAAAGATTGGAACCCCACTACGATTCAAAACACTCAATAACTGAGAAGAAGACAAAGAACCATCCTTCTGCTTCAACAAAGCAATAACACCCGCAACAACAGGAGTAGCCATAGACGTACCCCACATAGAAAAATAATTCGAACCATAACGCCAAGTTGAATTGATTCCAAATGTTGCAAGTCGGAAACCTGGACCTACTATTTCTGGTTTTAGTCTTCCATCATCTGTTGGACCCCAACTACTAAACCAAGGCATAGAAAAGTCATTCGCATCAATAGCTCCAACGGTTAAAACATTTTTAGCAACTCCAGCTTGATCTATAACTCCATAATTGCCACAAGGTGCAGTATTTTGTCTTTCGTTTCCTGCAGCCCACGTAATGAAAATCTTCTTTCCAAGACTACCGCGGGCAATAGAATCAACAAGAGCAGAGGTAGATTCGTAATCGCCCAGTAAAGAACAATTGTAGCCGAGACTTACTACATTCGTGCCTAATGAATTTGTGGCAAGATGAACGCCGTACGTGTTTATTGATTTATTATAATCAGCTTCAATGTCACCCGTGTTATTATGGAAAAAGTACATACTTTGATTCTGGTTACGAGTGTAGCTGTAAGAAATAATCGTCACATTTGGTGCCATACCTATAAGTTTTTTGTCACTAAGTAACCCCGAACCGCCCAATATTCCAGCAATATGCGTAGGGTGATCAGATATTCCATCAGATTCCCCAACACCCATTATTACTCTTCCGCCAAAGTCGGGATGAGTAGCATAGACTGTGCCATCATCGTATACTAACGCTTTTACGCCAGCTCCAGAAAGATTGTATGGAATATCCTGTAAGACATAGGCGCCAGTAGCGTTTCTTGCATAATTATTTAGCGGCTGCAATGGTGGAGAAACGTCATCAATCCAGTTTACTTCATCAAAAGCAGCTAACTTTTTCATTGTAGTAATATCAGAAGCCAAAATAAGCGCATTAAGAGATTTTATTTCACCAACAACATTAGCGGTTCGTTGTAAAAGAACCTTAATCTCTTTTAATGAAACATCATCATAAAAAGCCACAATAAATGAATGCGTATTATCTATGTTTTTTGACCAAGCGCGTGGTCCGTTAATTACTCTCGTAGTCAGTTTATCTTTTTCTTCCAAAACACGCGCACGTCGTACTTTGTTATAAGAAGATAAATTCGCGAATGTTTCGTTCTTCTTTCCAAAAGATGCAACCCAAGTATTTTCACTAATCTTACGATCTAGTAGAATTCCATTTTTGTTAAGATCTCGGAGGTCTTTCTCAGTTATTTTTTCGTTAAATGACAGCAATAAGTGAGTTCTTGGAGAAGAAGTATTAGACAGGAAAGTACTCCGTAGATCAGTAATATTTTTAGGATCAAGCGCAGTTGAATTAACAAAGGCACTTACTACGATGAAGCAAAACAATATTGAAATTGTGACTGTCGCTATTTTGGAATTCATGAAAACAAGTCAACCTCGTTTGAAATAGGAATACTAATTCTAGAGCACTGAGGCGGATTATCTCCAGCATAGCAAACTCTACCGAAAAAAGAAAACTTTGCTTTTAACGCTAGATTTGCATAAATATTCTCTAGAATATTTCTGCTAACCAGCATATCCGCTTTTTTTGACGGAGGAATAGCTGCAACAATATCAAAAGCACCAACAGTTTGAGGGCCACAACCTGCATGGAAACTTATGCGCCATTCAGACGCTATTAGTTCATAAACGTCGAATAACGAATCGCAACTGCCATCTAAATAAAGCGTTTTGTTTAATTTGTTTTCTATAGTTACGACAATATCCTCTTTGGAGAGGTTAAAACTTGTTTTATTTGTATAAACACAAACACCCTCAGCACACTGAGAAGTTACGTTTTCGGTAGCAACAGAAAACGAGGCAATAATTGTTTTTAATTCGTTGCTACTAATATTCGCTTGTAATAGGTTCAACACAGCTCTAAAAGAATAAGCGTCATCATCAATTGCGGGATAATAAAACTTTTGTTCATTTAACGGTAACTGTAAGGTAAGTATGCCCGAATTTGGTACTACTCCTGAAAAAATAAGTTCAGAAGTCTGAATTGGTAAAGAAGAAGATTGTTTTACTAAAAATATTTTTGCTTTCTGTGCTGGTTCTGCGTTTATACGAATACTCAGATTTCTAGAATAACCCGTTTTCCAAGGATCGCCTCCTTCAGTAGACAAGTTAATACTAGCATTACTTTGTTCAGTAATATTATTTGCAATATACGTCGGCATAATACTAGTCGAAATACTTGGAGAAGCAATTAACGAAGGAGAAGGCGTTGGTTGATTGATAACAGTGCATCCTGCTAGTATTATTGTTGCTATCGTGAAAAACAGGATTACAATTGTTTTGAATGCGTTTTTTGCGATTCTCTATCAACCCACTTGGTTTTCAAACAAGAGTGCCCACCAAATTATTTGAATTCCAGAGGAATGGTAGCCTTGAGGACTTAATATACGTTGGGTTAATTTTCGAAAAATAAACAAGGCCAAAAGTTCTACCGAGAATATAAATAGTCTAATTTTCAACGCTTTCAAGTGATGGGAGAGAAAACCGTTTTTGCGCTCGCGTTCGCGCTCGTTGTTGCATCGGGTGCCGGCGCGCTGTTGGGAGACTACAATTACTTGCTTGAAGAGAACAAGGTTGGCGAAAACAACTGGTTTTACGGGTACGAGTGCAACGCGTGGCAGGACTTGAGCCTGCCCGCAATCGGGGTTTCCCCGGATTATTGGGACGCGTACACGAGCTTGATAAAATCCAAGTCGTACTTCGATTACGCCAAGGGCTGGTCCGGCAGCCAGAGGAGGACGTGGAAGTACACGTCGCCGGGGGCGTGGCTAATTTACGGCGAGCGGTGCAAGCAGGACGAGGCCGCCGCGGTGAACAACGCGATTGAAGCCGGGAAAAAAGCGGTTGCGGCGACGTCCGCAAAACAACTCGCCCTCTTCGAGTCGATAGCGCCGGGTTACAGCGGGAATTCAAGGGGCTTGCTTGATTCGATTGCGCAAGAAGAGAGGCAAATCAAGGAAGGGCTGCCCCTATCGAACTTGTCAGCGAAATTCCTTAACGCGAGTAACGCCACGCGGCTTGCCAAAAGCGATTTCGCAATCGACGAAAACATTTTTCAAGCGCTAAAGTCAGTCGGCGGCGACGGCGGCTTGTTCGCGCAGCTGATAAGGCAAGGCGAGCGGATTGGGAATGCCGCGGGGCAAATCAGGGAAGAGAATTACGAAATCGCGCTTGATTACTTCGAGCGCGAGGCCGACGCAAGCCGCCGCCAATCGGTTCTCGACTCTTACGAGGTGGGCTTGATTGACGAAAGCAGCCTTTCGCTGCTCACGCTTAGGCCCAAGAGGCTCGTCGGCGGAAGCACGGCGTCACTGCAGGAATTGTACTACGAGCATTATTACGCCTTGGGCGGCGCGAAGGACTTGGCGAAGGGAGCGCAAAACAAGCTTAATTCAAACGACAAGGACGCGACCACGGGTTCGACGCGAGAGTATTCCCTGGCCTTGAAAAAGCTCTCGGGGGCGGAAAAGATTTTCTCGGACTTGAGCGTGCGCGCAAGCGAGTTCGTCAACGAGTTGGAAAACCACACTATCGCAAAGATTTTATCGCTTCAAGAAAGGATTCAAAAAACCGCGGGGGAAAACCCGTCCGCCGCGGCAGACGCGAACGAGTACGTGAACGGCGCGATTGGCTTTTACTACTCGTCTAACGCGGATAGCTTTGGGAAGAAATCACAGAAGCTGCGCTCCGCGCTTTTGCTCCTTGACAAGGCGGAGAAGCGCCTCGAGCAGAATATTGACGTTGAGGACGCCGCAAGCCGCGCGGGAGTGCAAGTCAACATTACGGTTAAGCTCATAGAGGAGGCTAAGCGCAACGGTTTTAGCGAGGAGATAATCGCGCTGGAATCACAGTTGGGCGAACTGCGCGAATTGCTTGCGAAAACAAGCGTGGTGAACGAAAACAAGCGCGTGTTCGACGGCATTTACTTCAAGGCAATTGAAATTGCGGATGGAGTGAAGGCGCTGATGCGCTCGTACGACGATAGGATAAGCGAGTTGGTGAAAAAGCTTTCTTCAATGCAGGGGGTTTTGACTGCGGGCGAGCAGGAAACGCTCTTGAACGCGATTTCAAGCTCTGCTGGCGTCGGGGGGAAAAAAGCGGCGTTGGACGCGCTGAACGCGGTTTACTCAAGAATATTAAGCCAATCAAAGCAGTTGATTGCGGGAGAGCTTTCGGCAAACACCGCGGTCACCCTAGTCCCGCAAAAGACTGTGTTGGGGCAAGCGGCGCAAGTGGAGAGGAATTACTGGACGAAAAACGCGCTCCCCTTGGAGTACTCGGGGGAAATCAGCTTCAACGCGAAATTAAGCCCGGGGGAGGAGCTGGCGGGCAAGTCCGGCAACATTGCTAGAATCAATCCGCTGACTGGGCTGGCAACGGCTTTGGGCTCAAGTGAGGGGGAGGAGTACTCGTTTGCGACTAAGCAAACCGCGGTTATCGCGGTGAAAACAGGGGATTCAATCTCGGCAACCGGGATTGGCGGAAAGGCGGTGGTGCGCGCAAGCGTTTCATTCGACTCGGCTTACGACTGGCCCGTGGCTTTTTCCATCAGCTTGCCTAAAAGCGCGGCAATAAAATCAATGTCAAGCGTGCTGGAATTAAGCAGGGGCGGGGACTCGCTTTTTGTGACGGTTGCGGCGAAAAAGGGGAAAAACGATTTTTTCATCGAGTACGAGTTGCCCGTCGCGATTAGCGAGGAGGTATTCGAGTCCAACGGCCAAACTAGAATAGAGCTGACGGTAATTTCGCCGGTTGACTTGGATTCGTTCGAGGCGGCGTACTTGCTTGAAACCCCCTTCGCGCAGGAGAAAGTGCAGTCGAACGGGTTTTTCCAAACGCAAGTGCAGCAGCAGGGGAACGCGGCGAGCGTAACGCTGTCCGCAAGCGGGTTGAAGGCCGGGTTGGAGTACAAGCAAACTATTTTAGCGAAAGGCCTGGCGCCCAACAAAGTCATTTTGCTTACTAACA
The DNA here is from genome assembly GCA_016217775.1 of Microcaldota archaeon. Taxonomy (GTDB): domain Archaea; phylum Micrarchaeota; class Micrarchaeia; order Norongarragalinales; family UBA97; genus JACRGG01. The sequence goes on along the minus strand of JACRGG010000046.1, from coordinate 2,138 downwards.
GCAGCCTGAACGAGCCCGCGGTCTTGGACCCGGATTACTACGACTGGCAGCTGACGGCTGGGCTGCAAAAAGAATTGGAGTCGCTTTCCAGGCAGGAGAATTTGACGGACTTGGCCGGCCAATTGAAAAAATCATTGGGGCTGATGCAGGCGAACGAGTTGGAGGCGGCCAAGAAGGAATTGGCGGGCGCGGAGAAGACGGCCGGGCTTATTTTAGCAAGCAAGATTGAAGAGCTTAAGTCCCTCGCCAAGCAGACGAGCGACCCGGCCGCATCGCTTTCGTACGCGAATTGCGTTGAGGCCGATGCGACGCAAAAAGCGCTTAACAACAAGTACGTGGACGCGTTTAACGCGGTTGACGCGGCGAAAGCGGTTTTAGAGGCGAAAATACTCGAGTACGAGAAGCAGACGGGAGTCAAGCAAATCACCATCACGAACGTGACGGAATCGAAGGGATTTATTCAAGGCCAGCTAGAGGATTACCAAAAGGCCTTCTCGGGCTCGGACGCGCAGACGACCGCGCAAGTACTCCAGCAAATCAGGCAAGTAAGCGACTTAGTGAAGGAATTCGAGAAGCCAAGCATCTCGTCATTGGACCCAAGCGTTGTCGCCGCGAAAAAAGACGAGCTGAACAAGGGCATCAACCAAATCAATGCCCAAACGCAGGCGGTGAAGCAAAAAGCGGCCGCCGCGCTTAACGCGACTAGGCAAAAGGTTGACGCGCTGGGCGGGTTCTCGGACTTGAGGGACTTTGAGGACGCGAGGAAACTGTTCGACGGCGGGCAGTACACGCAGGCGATAAAAAAGGCGCAGGAAATATCGGACAGGCTTGAGCCAAAGCCGACGATATCCATTACTGGCAACGCCGTAGTCGCGGACAATATGCAGGTTTACTTGGGGGCGGCTGGTGGAATAATATTATTAACCTTGGGCGCAGTGTTTCTACGTAAGAAACACGAGAACGGTTTTGACCAAGTATGATTGCGCAGAAAAAGCCGAAGTTCAACCCGCCAAAGCCGGTGCACAAGCTAAAGTGGAAGATTCCGGAATCAAAATTGTGCGCGCCGGTTGCGGACGCGAACGCCCTAGTCCCGCAGCTCAAGAAATTATGCAAGTTCATCGGCGGCGGCGAGTTCGTCGACGCGGTGAACGCCAAGGAATTCGGGGAGAACGTCTTCGCGTACTTTATCCTCCGCACTAACAAGAAGACGGAAGAGGAGCAAGTCTTGTTCGAGGGGTATATGCTCCAGGAGGAGGACAAGCTGGGCTTCGACGTGCAGTCGAGCTTTTCTTTTATGGAAGACTTGGGCAAGATGGGGTACCAGCAAGTCCTCTCGCGCGAAATAGAGTTGTGGAGCTTCACTCTCCCCGCAGCCATTGCGGCGAACTCGCTGCGCGTGAGGCTTTACTCGATAGCCGATTTTGGGGATTTTATTGAAGTAAGCGTGCCGGCAACCAATTTCGCGAGCCAAAAAACGGATATGGAAAAGCGCGCGGGCGAATTGCTCGCCAAAATCGGCGTGAAGAAAGACGGGATTGTGCCAACCGACGTCACCACCCTGCAGATGCTCTCGCAGCAGGAACAAAAACAGGAGTAACGCCCCCCGGCATTTTATGAAAGGGGCAAAAATAATTTTTCGCGCTTCTTCCTGCCCCCGCCCGCCTTATTGCTCACGCTCTTCTTATAGCAAACCAAGAAAGTCTTCCGGCATTTTTCTTGGTTTGCTAGACTGCAAAACGCGATTAACAGTCGGATTACTTTCGCGTTTTGCTGTATTGCTTAAGCTAGCTTGGTAAAAAAAATAAAGCAAGAAGATTAAGGAAAAGAATTAGGGGTTTTGCGGTAATTACTCGTCGTCCTCGAAGTCTTCCTCGTCGTCCTCGAATTCCTCGTCGGAATCCCAGTCTTCGTCGTCCTCGAAGTCCTCGTCGTCGTCGCCTTTTTTCACTCTGTACAAAAACGGATTCATAGGTTTTTTTCCACACTCCTCAACTGATGATAACCGAGTATATACCTAGAACGGGTTAATAAAGCTTTTGCGGGGCAAAAACGCGCGAAATCAGCGCTGTTTAAGCAAGTAACCGAATTTTTTAGACGGCAATAACGGCGTCCAATCGATTTTTTTTGAAGAAATTTTT
>JACRGG010000045.1 GCA_016217775.1 Microcaldota archaeon | reverse complement strand
TTAACCGACGCAACCGGCTTTTACAACTTCACTATTCTCGACGGCTCTTACACCGTGAGCGCTTCAAAAACGAATTACACCAGCCCGTCCTCGACTCCATCCGTAGTCGCCCCAAGCGCGGAAACCAGCCTCAACTTCACTATGCTCAAATACCCCGGATTAAACGGAACCATATTAAACGCGACTAACACTTCACAAGCCCTTTCAGGCGCGTCAATAACCTTGTCCCAAAGCGGGGTCACGAAATACTCCGCGACAACGATTTCAAGCGGAGTGTACGCTATTGCCGACATTACTCCGGGAATGTACGACGTTTCAATCTCGCTTTCCGGCTACGCGACCGACTCCACCACCAGTTACAACCTGAACGTTGGCGACGTCACCAAGACGCTTAACGTGAACCTGACTTACATTTACCCGGCTTTCCTAAACGGAACCGTGACTAACTCCGCGGGCGCGCTTTCAGGCGCGATTATTTCCGCGATTCAAGGCGGGGTTACAATCAACACTACCACCAGTAACTCCAACGGAGTTTACTCCTTCTCGTTCCCCGCGGGCGTTACTAACGTAACCGCGTCCCTAACCGAGTACGGCTCGCAATCCGTTTCAAGCTACTTGGCCGGCAACAACTACTACACGCAAAACTTCGTGCTAGTACTAGCCCCAACTCCGACTCCCACCCCGACTCCGGTTCCAGCAACTACCGGCCCGTCGTACTACTACGGCGGCGGGGGAAGCTACTCTTCAACCTCTACTCCTACTCCTACAGTGAACGCGACTCCGACTCCTACCGTAACCCCCACTCCGACTCCAATGCCAAGCGCGGAGGAGGAAGTGACAGTCGAGTTAAGCTCCAGCGTAGGGCTTAAAGCCAAGTTCAAGAAGGACTCGACTCAATTCAAGCTTACTTACACCCAGACCGGCTCGGATTTCGTCGGCAACCTGACTTACCGCCTTCCGTTAAACTACTCGGACTACGCCTCCGGATTAGTCAAGATAACTCCCGCGCCGTTGTCCGTAGTTTCAGGCAGCATAATCACGGCCAGCGCAGTCAACTTAAAAGACGGAGAGAAATTCGAGTTGACTGTCGACGTGGCAAAGCCGTTGCCGAAAAGCATTGCGGCGAACTTCACCGCGCCAACCAAATCTGCTTCAACAACCATCCTAACCCCCACGCTATCGCCGACTCCAGGGTCGACAACCGGTTTGTTCACCGCGGGCAACCTGCAAATCGTGGGCGGAATAATCCTAGTCGCCTTGGTGGTCGTGGGATTCGGCTTTATGCGCAGGAAGCAAGCCCTTAAAGTCAAGAAACGCTAGAACGCGGACAAAAAACTGAAATAATTACCAGTTCAAAGAATGCATTTTTATATTAGAAAGCTTTAACTCGTACGAATATATGTAATTGGTGCTGATACGTGGAAACGGAAATAGTATTTGATAAATCTGTTAGAAAAAATATCCTTAATCTTCTAGACAAAGATATAAATGACGACAGCTTAATAGTGGAAAAAGACAACCCAAAACAAAAAGTTCTCACTTTTGACGGTCAGGAAATTTCTATCGAAGAGTTTGGGGGAGTTAAGAAAGGATCCGAAGTTTTCATCAAGAACAATCTTGTTTCACTCATTAAGTTCTCAAAGAGTTGAAACAATATGGGATGGTTGGAAACATTAAAGGGAATCTTTAATGTCGAAATCAACTCCCCGATTCTCCAAATATCTTTTGTAAATAATTCTAATAATAAAAATGAGGTTAAAGGCAACCCATATTTTTTTGATAAAGCTAGTAAGAAACTTTATTTAAACCTAGACAAACTCCCGGTTTCACAACATCCTAAATTGAAAGAGTCAATAAAAGGGTACTTAGAAGAAGGAAATACGCTTCTGCAAACTGAAACCGCTGAATTATTGCAAAAGTTATATAATTATAATAAAGAAACAACGAATAAGCAAATTCTTGAATTTTTTAAACCGAATATTCCAGTACAGGACTATGATGCCCTAGAAGCATCGCTTTATCTTCGAGACACGTTTAGAAGAAGAGAAGATGTGCAGAAGCTAAAACTAGATATACGGGAAATTTTTGGAAATCGCGGCAATAATATCTGTAATCTTTGCACTGCTGGTTATTTTGAAAAATTTTTAGTCCCCTTATTTAATTCTTCAAAAGAAAGATTTAATGAGTTGTATGAAATAATAGTTGGAAAAGCAGTCTTGGCAGTTTTTGTACACCAAAGTATGGGAGACGAAGAGATAACAAGTCAGATAAAAAACAAATTAGAAATTTCTCGAAAATACGGCATAAAATTCATTCATATCCATGGAATTGGAGAACAGAATATCCGTAAAATCAAGGAATGCCTAGAAAAACAAAAAGCGTTTTTCGGATTTTTTGAAAAGAATATATTTGAACAGGATAATATCCTAATTTTAGAACTACTCTTGAAATAGAATAAGAAAATCTGTTTGAAAATAGGGTTTTTAATTCCCCTAATTCCATAACTGAATATATTATTTCAAAGGGTTAATGGTTTTTTTCTATGCAGAGCAAGAAAGAGAATTTCAGTGAGTGGTACTCCGAGGTGGTAAAGGAAGCCCAATTGGCGGACTTGCGGTACAACGTCAAAGGATTCCTAGTCCACAGGCCAAACTCCGTTCTTGCTATGAAGAAAATGTATTCCTTGTACGAAAAAGCCTTGGAAGACCAAGGCCACAAGCCAGTTTGGTTCCCCGCAATCATTCCTGAAGCTAATTTCCTGAAGGAATCCGAGCACGTTGCCGGGTTTACCCCGCAGGTTATGTGGGTCACGCACGGCGGGAGCGAGGAATTAGAGCAGAAAATGGCGTTGCGCCCGACTAGCGAGACGGCTTTCTACCAAATGTTCAACTTATGGATTCAAGGACTAGTCGACTTGCCCCTCAAGCTCTACCAATCCTGCCAAGTGTGGCGGCACGAAACCAAGGCAACGCGCCCGTTCATCCGCGGCCGCGAGTTCCACTGGATAGAGACTCACGACGTTTTTGCTACGGAGAAAGAAGCAAAGGCGCAAGTAAAACAGGATATGAAAACAACGGAAAAAGTAATGCACCAGCAATTCGGCATTCCATTCATTTTCTTTCGCCGCCCCCAGTGGGACAAGTTCCCAGGCGCGGACGACACTTTCGCCGCGGATTCATTAATGCCCGACGGCAAGGCCATCCAACAGCCCAGCACGCATATGCTCGGCACTCACTTCACCAAGGCGTTTGACGTGAAATTCCAGAACGAGAAGGGAGAAAACGTTTTTCCGTACTCGATTTGCTACGGCCCGTGCATTTGGCGAATGCTCGCGTCAGTAATCGCGTTGCACGGGGACGACAAGGGACTAGTCTTCCCGTACAAGATTGCGCCAGTCCAAATTGCAATCGTTCCAATACTCAAGGCGGGCGCGGACAACCAGAAGCTAATCGAGTACGCGAAAAAACTAGGCAAGAAGCTCTCCAAGAAAGGCGTTCGAGCGCAAGTCGACGTATCGGAGCAAACCGCTGGGAGCAAGTACTACTACTGGGAACTGCGCGGGGCTGCATTGCGAGTTGAAATCGGCCAAAAGGAATTAGCCGAGGGAAAGCTGACAATCGCGCGCCGAGACACCGGGCTGAAAGAACAATTGACTGAAAAACAATTTCTTGCTAAACTACGCGAGTACGAAAAGCAAATCCGCGAGAACCTCGTTTCAAAAGCCGACGCGTGGTTTGCCAATCAAATGCACGAAGCGAAGACAATGGACGAGCTAAAACAATCCTTGGGCAAAGGCGGTTTTACCCGCGTGCCATTATGCTCTGATGAAATGACTGGCAAGCAATGCGCTGACAGGATTAAAGCCGAGCTATCCGGGGACGTGCGGGGAGTGCGCGCCGACAAGAAAGAAAAGCCGTCAGGCGAGCAGTGCGTGGCGTGCGGGAAGAAAGCGAAGGAATTCGCTTACGCTGCTCGGCAGTACTAATATTGTAACGCTTAAAAGCTTTAACAAAGATTATTTAGTAAACCCAAGCCACGTGGTTCTAGTTAAGCAAACGCCGTTAGGCAAGAAAGCACTTGTCGTCCCAAACCACGGGGAAGTCGACGTAGGCACTTTAATTGAAGTAATCCGCCAAGCAGGCTTAAAACGCGACGAGTTTCTAGAACGCCTATAAACAATTCTTTTTCCGTTAACGCTTTTTGCGTTAGCAAAAAGGGTTAGCACATTCAAACCCGTTGTTTGAATCGGGACGCTTTGCGCCTTAAAGGCGATAAATGGTTAGTGCAGTCACCGAAAACCAAGGCTTGTTCTTTTGATGCTTCGCGAAAACCGTGTTCCAAGAAATACAATTACTTTTTACGAGCATTTCTTACCAAAGATTTTAAGACCTTTTCCACATCAAGATTTTTTCTTCCAGCACTTAAAATCGCGTTTAATGCTGGTCTGCCGTGTTTGATTATTGCGTTTAATGCTG